>VAXF01000024.1 GCA_005888395.1 Actinomycetota bacterium
CGTGCGCGCGATGCGCACCTGCGCCTCGGCAACCAGCGCCGTCTGCAGCGGCATCGGCAACGGGTCGGGTGCGTCGTCGCGCTCCCACTCGTCGGTCCACGCACTGCGCAGCATCCGAGCCGGCTTGCCCGTGAGCGACCGCGACCGCACCGTGTCGCGCGACGTGGCGGCGAGGAACTTCTCCTTCACGGCCGGCATGGTCTCGGCCTCCTCGGTGGTGAGCCACACCGAGCCGCACCAGACGCCTTCGGCGCCGAGCGCCATGGCGGCCGCGATCTGGCGGCCGTTGCCGATCCCGCCCGCGGCCAGGACGGGCGTCGGCGCGACGGCGTCGACCACCTCGGGTACCAGCACCATGGTCGATATCTCGCCGGTGTGACCGCCCGCCTCGGTGCCCTGGGCCACGATCAGGTCGACGCCGGCCGCCTTGTGCCGCTCGGCGTGGACCCTGGTGCCGGCCAGGGCGGCGACGACGACGCTGCTCCCGTGCGCGCGCTCGATGAGCCAGGGCGGGGGCGGGCCGAGGGCGCTCGCGATCAGCGAGATCTTGTGGGCGAAGGCGATGTCGAGGAGCGGCTCGTAGCCCTTGGGCGAGATGCTGAGCGCGCCCCCGCGGCCGAACACGCTGAGGTCGTCGGGTAGCTCGGGCACCTGGTAGCGGCGGAGGATGTCGTCGACGAACTCCTGCTGCTCGGCCGGGAGAAGCTGCCGGATCGTGTCGCGGTCGAGCCCGCCCTCGTCGGCGCCGGCGTACTTGGTGGGAAGCAGCAGGTCGAGGCCGTAGGGCCGGCCCTTCGTCTGCTCCTCGATCCAGCCGAGGTCGATCTCGAGCTGCTCGGGCGTGTGGGCCACCGCGCCCAACACGCCGAAGCCGCCGGCGTTCGTGACCGCCGCCACGACGTCACGACAGTGGCTGAAGGCCAGGATGGGGAACTCGACCCCCAGCATCTCGCTCACCCTCGTCTGCATGGCCAACCCCTCCCGGACCAGACGGTAGCTTCATGCCGTGAGGATCGGCGTCACGGGCGGTGCCGGCTTCATCGGGTCCCACGTCGTCGACTGCCTGGTGGCGGCCGGCCACGACGTCGCCGTTGTCGACATGCGGGCGCCCCACCGGAGCGACGTCGCCTACTTCGAAGCCGACATCCTCGACGGCTCCGGGCTGTCCCGGGCCACACGGGGCTGCGACGCCCTGTTCCACTTGGCCGGCGTCGCCGACGTGAACCACGCCGCGGCCGATCCCGTGGGCACCGCCGAGGCCAACGTGGTCGGCACCACCAAGGTCTGGGAGGCGGCGCGGAACAACGACGTGGGCCGAGTGATCCTCGCCAGCACGGTCTGGGTCTACTCCGCCGCCCGCGGCGATGGACCTCTCACCGAGGACACGCCACTGTGGATCGCCGACGCCGGCCACGTCTACACCTCGTCGAAGATCGCCGCCGAGATGCTCGTGCACAACTACCTCGAGCTGTATGGCCAGGAGTTCACGATCCTCCGCTACGGAATCCCGTACGGCCCGCGCATGCGCGACGCGCTCGTGCTCCCGCGCTTCGTGAGCCGCGCCGTGGCCGGCGAGCCCATCACCGTGCACGGCGACGGCTCGCAGGTGCGCAACTACGTCTACGTCGAAGATCTGGCCGAGGCGCACGTCCTCGCCCTCGGTGAACCGGGCCGCAACCAGGTCTTCAACCTCGAGGGCGCCGAGGTCGTCAGCCTGCGGCGGCTCATCGAGACCATCGGCCACGTGTTGGGCCACGAGATCGACGTCGAGTACGTGCCGGCGCGCGCCGGCGACTACCGCGGCCAGATCGTCTCGGCCGAGAAGGCCGCGAGGGTCCTCGACTGGCAGCCCGAGGTGGGCCTCGAGGAGGGCGTCCGCCGATACGTCGAGTGGTACCGCGACGAGCGCTGCTCGCAGCCGGCGACGCCCGAGCGCGTACCGGAGCGCGTCTCGACGGTGCGCGTCCCCGACCGCCACGTCGACCCCGTCGCGACCGCCGGACGCACGGCGGCGGCCTGCGGCGTCGCCGCGCTGGTCGTTCCCGCGCTGACCGCGACGAGGATCACCCCGGCAGCCGTCGGGGCCGCGTTTGCGCTCCTCGCGCTCGCGATCGCCGGTGTGGCGGCGTGGGCCGTGGCGCGGCTCGCGCGATCCAACGCGACACTCGTCGGTGCCGCCGTCGTCGTGGTCACGATGTGGCTGTTGTCGCAGGCCTCGCCGGGCTGGACGACAGCGCTGCTGGCCCTTGCGGCCGGCATCGGTGAGGGGCTGTGTCTGTCGGCATCGCCCGCCGCTCGCGACCGCCGCGTCGTCGGTGGTGCGACCGTCGGCGCCATGGGGCTGCTCGTGCTGCGAGCCGAGCTCGGAACGCAGGCGCTGCTCGCTGCCGGTGCCGTCCTCGGCGTGGTGCCCGTGGCGGGCGCGCTCCTCGCGCGCCTCACCCACGTCGCGCCGGTGCGGCGAGAGCGACGGCGGACGTTCGCGTTCGCGAGTGGCACCGCAGTGTTCACGGCCGTTCTTGCGTCATGGGTCGGGGCCACCTCGGCGAGCGCGACGTGGTTCGGTTCGCTCGTGAGCCACGGAGCACGATCCGACCAGCGCGTGGCCATCACGTTCGACGTGAGCCCGAGCGCGCCCGACGCGCTCTCGATCACCCGCGTCCTCGACGCGTACGGCGTGAAGGCGACGTTCTTCACGCCGGCCGAGACGGTCGAGAGCGATCCGCGCGTCTCGCGGGCGCTGCTGAGCCGGGGGCACCTGCTGGGCGACGACGCCTACGTGCACCACTCGGCCGCGTGGTTGAACCCGGGCTACCCCGACCTGGCCAAGGCACAGCGGGCGTTCCAGCGGGAGCTCGGCGTGTGCCCGACGTTCTTCCGACCGCCCCACGGCCGGCACACGCCGCTGATGGCGCGGGTGGTGCACCACAACGGCATGACGATGGTCGGCTGGGAGGTCTCGCCCGGCGAGTGGACGAGCCATGACGGCCACCGCCTCGCCCGGCAGGTGCTGCGCACCGTCAAGCCGGGCTCGATCATCGCCCTCGGCGACCGCGCCGCGGGCCAGGGCCACGGGCGCGACGCCGCCCTGCTGCGGGCTCTGCCGATCATCCTCGACGGGCTTCGTACGCGTGGCCTGCGGTCGGTGCGGCTCGACGAGCTCCTGCATCTGTCCGGCTACGCGGGCCGTTGCACGTGACGTGCTCCTCCGCCGCCGCTCACGACGATGGTTGGCCAAGACCCGACGGAGGCTCGACCGGGCATCGCTGCGTTCCGAGGACGTCGTCCACATCCGGGTAACCGGGCGAGACGACGACGAGCGGACACGACGGTCGATCCTCACCCGCCGGGCCTGCGAGGAGTACGGCTACATGTACGCGGGCCTCGTGGCTCGCGACGGCAACACCGTCGTCCTGCGCTTCACCCTGCGACCGGACGTGATCGGGTGAGGACGGTCACCTAGCGTTGGGGCATGGCAGTTCCGATCGTCCTCGATCCCCTGCTGTCGCCCGACGAGGCGGCGACCGTGGTCGGTCTGTGGCACGACTTCCCCGGCTACGGGCTCTATAGCAACGAGGGGTTCGCGACCGAGTTCGCGCCCGAGCTGGCGCAGCGATACGACGCCACCGTCAACTTCATCCGCACGGGCGGGCGGTTCGGCCGGACCGGTGAGGACACGTCGATGCTCGCGGCCCGCACCAACTACTTCCGCGAGACCTATGCGTACGGCGACGACGTCTCCGCGCCCGGCATCGAGCGGTTCTTCCATCACCCACGTCTCTTCGACGGAGCGCGCGCGCTCCACGGTCGCGACGTCGTGGTGCCGGCGATCGTCTATGCCAACATCCTGCTTCCCGGCCAGGAGCTCGCCGTGCACACCGACGTGCCCGAGTTCCGCGGCGCCAACCGCAAGGTCGTGCCGCAGTGGCTGCTCGTCGTGATGCACCACGCCGGCCTGTTCGGCGAGTGGCGCATGCCGATCGCCACCGCGATCAGCTACTTCGGCGAGGGCCGCGGGGGCGAGCTCGCCTACTACCCCGACGGCCCTGACGGCCCGGCCGCGACCTACGCTCCACGGCACAACACCGCCGTCGTGCTCGACACCGACAGCGTGTTCCACGGTGTCGACCGGGTGCTCGGCGACGACGCGCCGCTGGCCGGGCTGCGTCCGGGGATGCGCCTTCACCACGACGGCGAGAGGTCGTGGACGGTGCGCGACGGCGAGCGGATCGTTGCCACTTACGCCACCGACGACCTCCGTTACTCGGTCTCGTGGAAGGCGTACTGCTTCGCCGACGACGCTGAACGAGCGGCGTGGGCGGCCCACACCGACGACCTGAGCCTCGAGCAGATCCTCGAGCGGCTGGTGGCCGACCTGTGCGAGCGCGGCCGCCTTGCCGGCCAAGACCACGGGCTCGCCGACGCCGAGCTCGGCCGCCTGCTGATCGACGAGTACGTGCGCTTCCCCGCGCCGGCGGCTACCTGACGACGGTCGGACGCGCGTCCTGCTCGGCGAGGAAGGCGACCACCGCGCCGGCAAACGCGGGGTCCGTGACGGCGCTGAGATGGTTGCCCGAGACCGTGAGCGCACGCGCGCCGGGGATGCGATCGGCAAGGCCCTGCGGCGACCCGACGAGCTCGTCCTGGTCGCCCGCGATCACGAGCACGGGAACGCGGATCTCCGACAGCCGCGTCGACGGATCTCCCAGGCCGGCGCCGCGCTGGATGGCGGCGAGCGCGGCGCGGTCGGCGTGTGTCGCGTCGGCAAACGAGCGGAACGCGCGCGCTGTCGGGCTGGTGATCGTCGAGCGGTCGTCGGCCTCGAGCCCGTCGGCGATCACCGGCCGCTCCCGACGAAGACGTTCGCCGCCGTCGCCGACGCCCCCGAGCACCGCCGAGCGTACGCGTGGCTCGAGCACGAGCAGCCGCAACGTCGTGAGCGAACCCATCGAGTAGCCCACCACGTCGACCTGCTGCAGGCCGAGCCGGTCGAGCAGGGTCTGGGCGTCCCGCGCCATGGCGTCGCCGGCGTAGTCCTCGGGTCGGTGTGGCTTGTCCGAGCGGCCGTGGCCGCGTGCGTCGTAGGCGAGCACCCGCCGGCCCGCCTCGACGAGCGCGTCGATCACGCCCGGCCGCCGCCAGTTGATCCGGGTGTCGGAGGCGAAGCCGTGGAGCAGCAGGACCGGAGGGCCCTCCCCCTCGTCGTCGTAGGTGAGCTCTATCCCGTCGAAGGTCGTGAACTCGGGCATGCGTGGAGTCTTGCGCGGCCCGGCGCCACGTCGCTCACGGCCGACCCCTGCGGACCCGTCGCCCCCTCCGAAAGATGGCTTGGGTGATGAGCCGCCCCGCTGCCGCGACCACCAACAGGGCGACGACGAGCACGAGCGAATCGCGCGCCGTCCGCCGCGAGGCGTTGGCGAGCTGCGGGCTCAGGCCGAGCGCGGGCGTCGGCGCAAGGGGTGCGGGCCCCGCCGTAGGAACTGCGCCGACAGTTGCGGCGGGAGCGGTCTTCGCGGACGGAAGGTTCGGGGTCCACGTCGACTCGAGCTCGCGATAGTTGACCCAGACCTCGGCGCCCGGATCGTGCTTGGCCGCCACGATGAGCTGGTTGCGATAGCCGTTGGCCGGCACTGCGAACGAGGTGCCGGGGAGCTGGGCGCACACGTTGAAGCCCCGGCCCCAGGGGACCGCAGCCCGCGTGACGTACCAGTTGCCGGCGGCATCGGTGCAGGCCGCGTGCCGCGGCGCACCGCAGTCGCCGGCGTGGAAGCGGCCGTCCGCGCCCTGGTACGCGCACTGGCCACCCGCTCGAGGTTCGTCGGTCGCCCAGCTCCATACGAGCGCGGGAAGGCGCTGGTCCTCGGGCGTCAACTGGTCCATCCCGATGATGTTGACGCCGCACCGCACCATGTCAGCCGTGGCGCCGGCCGAGATCGCCTGTGTGCTCCCGAGCATCGCGGTGACCCAGGTGCTGTCCTCGAAGTAGCGGCGGAACGACGAGTGGGTTCGCCGAGCGTTGGAATCGGCGTCGCAGGCGTCGCCATAGTTCGTCGGGCTGCCGCTCTCGTCCCAGAGCGGCCCCCGCTCGTGCACCCACGTGCCCCATAACCCCGGAGTCCCTGCACCTCCCGCGCCGCAGTTGCCGACGATCAGGACGCGTGCGCCAGTCGCCTCCATCGTCGCCCGGCTCAGGTTGTAGTCAACCGCTCCGCAGCTCGTCGTCGGGCGGTAGACGAGAGAGCCGAGATACCGGTCGACGAGCGCTGCGGCCACGTCGTGGGCCTGCGCGTTCCCCTCCATCTGGTTCTCGAAGTAGAGGAGCACGAACTGGTCCGAGTGGGCGTCGAGCCATGAGCGCAGTTCTGCCAGCCCGTACTCGAGCGGACGGTCGTACGTGCACCCGATGTGGAAGCGCGCATTCCCCAGCGCGCTCGGCTCGTGGGAGTAGAGGTTCTGGCCCGTCGGGTCGTCCGAGTCACCGTGACAGAGCGTCACCCACCTTCCTCCGGTGTCCGGATGGGCATACGGGCTCGGCACCCAGTGAAGGTCGAGCTCGATCGCGCGCACGTCCATCTGGAGCTGGTCGGTGATGCTGTAGACCTGGTTCGGGTCCTGGTTGGTGAGGGTCGGGTACGCGGTGGGCGTGACGCCGTCGTGGGGCAGGCGGTAGTAAGAGCTGTTGAAGGTGTTGTGCGTGTGCGGCAGTTGCTCCTCGAAGAGAGGCGCGGCCTCGTCGAGCGCCCGCTGCAGCGTGAGCGCGCGATGCACCCACGACTCCTGGTAAGCGGCGATGCGAGCCTGCGACACGGCGCGGCCGTCGACGACCGCGCAGGTCTCCGGCGTGTCGGCCGCAACCTCGTAGAGCGGCATCCGGCACGTCGCGGCCGTCCCCGACGTCACCGACTCCACCGTGCGGCAGGCACGCGTCCCGGCCTCGGGTACAGAGGCTGCGGGCGATAACCGGCACTGCTCGACGAGCCCGCCCGCGTTCGGCGCGCTGTCGGCTGACGCGGCCGCCGGCAGGCCGAGGGCGGCGAAGAGCGCACCGGCGAGGCCGACGGCGAGTGCAGCGGACGAGCGGCGGCGGATGCGCATGGTCAGACATTCGACCTCAGCGCGCCGCAGCCCTTCGGCGCAAAACCGGATCATTCAGACGCCAGGGCCGATCCGCGACGAGCGCGGTCAGCTGAGCACGTCCTTGCGCCGGAACCACCACCAGGCCACGCCGAGGAAGACGGCGACGTACGGCACCGGGAGAATCAGGCCGCGGACGATGTCGCCGCGCGAGCCGTCGGGTGCGAACAGGTGCGTCCACGCCTCGAGGTGATGGGTGGGCAGGCCCCCGCGGAGGTGCCCGAGCGCTGGAATGGCGTCGAGGATCTGGGCTACGACGCCCAACCCGACACCCGCGCCGACCGCGCCGGTCACGGCGTCGGTCATGGTCGACACCATGAACCCGAAGGCGATCATGCTCGACATCGACCACGCCACGTATCCGGTCGCCTGGACGAGCCGCCAGATGGCGTCGCCGGTGCCGGACACGCCGGCGAGGCGCTCGACGAACGGCACCTTGAAACCGAGAAGGAGCCCGCCGGCGCTGAGCGCCGTGAGCGTGATGAGCATCGTGGCGACGATCGAGAAGACGGCGACTACCGCGAGCTTGCCGGCCAGCAGCCGCCCTCGAGGCACCGGCCGCACGAGCAGGTAGCGCAGGTTGCCCCACGCCGCCTCGCCGGCGATGGCGTCGCCCGCGAACAGCGAGACGACGACGATCAGCAGGAAGTGGCTCGTGGCGAGCAGAGCGGCGACGGGCACGAAGAGCCCCGAGTGACCGGCGACGAAGAAGAAGTCCCTGCCGTCCTCCGGCTGCCGTGGCGGGTTCGTGCGCAGGGCGATCGCGATGATGAGCGGCACCGCGACCACGAGGCCGAGCGCCACCCAGGTGCGCGGCCGTCGGAGCTGCTTGGCGAGCTCGGTGCGGACGACGGCGCGGATCACGGGTCGGCGCGCACGAGTTCGAGGAACGCGTCCTCGAGGCGGTGGCGGGCGGTGACCGTCTCGACCCGGATGCCGGCCGCGACGAGTGCCGCGACAACGTCGCTGCGGGCGACCTCGTGGAGCCGCACGGCGAGCCCGTCGCCCTCGAACACGACGTCGGTGACGCCGTCGAGCGTGGCGAGAGCTCGAGTCGCCGCGTCGCGGTCGTCGACCTCGATGTACGCCGATCCCGACGCGGCCAGCACCTCGGCGACCGGGCTGTCGGCCACGACCCGGCCGTGATCGAGCACTACGACGTGGCCGCACACCTGCTCGACCTCGGCGAGGAGGTGGCTCGAGAGCAGCACCGTCACGCCGCGCTCGCGCAGCCGGACGACGAGGTTGCGGATCTCGCGCATCTCACCGGGGTCGAGCCCGTTGGTCGGCTCGTCGAGCACGAGCAGCCGCGGGCGGCCCAGCAGCGCCCGGGCCAGACCGAGGCGCTGGCGCATCCCGTGGCTGTACGTGCGGACGCGCCGGTCGACCGCGGTACCCAGGCCCGCGACCTCGAGCGCCTCGTCGACGTGGGCGTCCTCCCAGCGGGCGCCCGCCGCCTCCCACCACAGCCGCAGGTTCCGGCGCCCGGAGAGGTACGGGACGAACGCGGGCTCCTCGACGAGGGTGCCCACGTCGCGGAGCGCGTCGTAGCCCGGGCGCACGGGCGTGCCCAGCACGACCGCCCCGCCCGCGGTGGGGCGTACCAGCCCGAGCACCATGCGGAGCAGGGTGGTCTTGCCTGCGCCGTTGGGTCCGAGGAGACCGCAGACCTCGCCTTCGGCCACGTGGAGATCGACTTGGTCGACGGCGAGGACGCCGCGCCGGAACTGCTTGGTGAGGCCGGCGGCCTCGAGGACCAGGGGCACGGTCTCTGTCTACCGGAGGGCGCTGGCAAGATCAGGGCGCGAACACCGAACCCGACCGTCATCGCTGGCCGCACGGGCGCTACTGCGACGCCGTCGCCGCCGAGATCGCCCGCTTCGCCGCGCTGGCGAGCGACGTCGATCCTTCGACGCCGGTGCCCTCGTGCCCGGACTGGACCGTCGCCGACCTCCTCGAGCACACCGGCGCGGTGCACCGGTGGGTGACCGAGATGGTGGGCCGGCTCGCGGCACAACGGCTCTTACGAGCTGACCTCGACCTGGGCCTGCCCGACGAGCCGGCGGGACTCGCGGCGTGGCTCGGCGCCGGCGCCGGTCCGCTCGTGGCGACACTGCGCGCCGGCGACCCCGATGCGCCCATGTGGGCGTGGGGTGCCGACCGGCACGTGCGCTTCTGGTCGCGTCGCATGCTGCACGAGACGACCGTCCACCGCGTCGACGGTGAGCTCGCGGCCGGCACCGACCCGACAGTCGACGCGGCCGTCGCCGTCGACGGGATCGACGAGTTGCTCGAGAACCTCGCGTGCGCGGCGTACTTCCGTCCCGACGTCCGCGAGCTGCGAGGCGACGGTGAGCGGCTCGCGCTGCGCGCAACCGACACAGGCGACGCCTGGTCGATCGTCCTCGACGCCGACGGTTACCGGTGGGATCACAGCGTGGGTGACGCGACAGTCGAGGTCGTCGCACCCGCGGGCGCGCTGCTCCTGCTGCTCTACCGGCGACGCGATCCCGGTGACGACCGCTTCCGGCGGCGTGGCGACGACGCGCTGCTCGATCGCTGGCTGGAGCGCTCAGCCCTCTGAGCGACGGCGACGGCGGCGGCGGTTCCTCACGATCGCGATCGTGGCGACGACGACGACCGCGAGCCCGAGGCTCGTGCCACCGACCGCCCGACCGACCTCTCGGTACGACTCGCCGGCCGCGTAGCCGACGAGCACCGCCGCGGGCGCCCAGGTGAGCGCCCCGGCGACGTTGGCTGGCAGGAACGTGCGGTAGCGCATGCCGCTCATCCCCGACAGCGTCGGCACCAACGCGCGCAACACGCCCACCCACCGCCCGAGGAAGACGGCCCGGCCACCTTTGGCGCGGACATACTCGGCCGCACGCTCCCAGCGCTCGTCGCCAACCTTGCGACCCAGGCGGCTTCGGCGCAGAGGCGGCCCCATGACGCGACCGACCTCGTAGCCGATCGAGTCGCCCACGATCGCGGCCGCAACCGCGACAACGATGAGCACGGGCAGGTTCACCTTGCCGCGGTAGGCGAGGAAGCCTCCGACGATCAGCGCGGTCTCGCCCGGGAAGACGAGCCCGACGAACGCCGCCGCTTCGGCGCCGGCGAGCCCGCCGATGACGACGTAGGCCCATGGGCTCGCGAGGCGGCCGAGGGCGTCGACGACATCCTGCAGCACGACAGTCGCGCCGACGCTCAGCGCCGCTCGCGGCTCAGGACCGCAGCACCGCCTGGGTCTGGGTGACCTTCGCCACCCGGCGGCCGGCGTCGTCGAACAGGTCGGTCTCGACGACGATCACCGTGCGCCCGACGTGGAGGGGCCGTGCCACCGCGTCGACGTGGCCCTCCCGGACCGCTCGAAGGAAGTTCGTCTTCGACTCGATCGTCGTCGTCCCCACCGCGCCCGCGGGCAGGTTGAGGAACGCCGCCATGCCGCCGACCGTGTCGGCGAGGCCCATGAGCGCGCCGCCGTGGAGCGCGCCGCCAGTGGTGCAGCGCGAGGGGTCCCATGCCAGCCGCGCCCGCACCTCGTCGGGCTCGTTGGCGACGATCTCGACGCCGAGGAGACCGGCGAACGGCATGGCCTCGCGCATCGCCGCGGTCTCGTCCTCCGACGGCACACCGACAGTATGCATGGGCCGGACCCTGACCGACTCCCTCGTAGGCTGGGCGCATGACGCTCCGCCTCGGTGGTCGCTCGCTGCCCATCGTCGGGACAGCCCGCATGTACGTGTGCGGCATCACGCCCTACGACACGACGCACGTCGGCCACGCTGCCTTGTTCGTGTGGACCGACCTCGTCGCGCGCGTGCTGCGCCACGCGGGCCTCCACGTGCAGGTGTGCCGCAACATCACCGACGTCGACGACGACATGCTCGAGCAGGCACGCGTCCAGGGTGTCAACTGGCGCTCGCTCGCCACCCGGCAGACGTACCGGTTCGAAGAGGACATGCGCCTGCTCGGCGTCGCGCCCCCGGAGTTCGAGCCGCAGTCGCACAACTACGTCGACGAGGTGATCACGCTGGCGGCCGCCCTTCTCGAATCGAAGGCCGCCTACGAGCGGGACGGTGGCGTCTACTTCCGCGGCGCCGACGTGCCGGGCCGCGTCGGCGTGTCCCGGCATCGAGCCCTGGCCATCGCCCAGGAGCAGCACGGCCGGCTCGACGAGTCCCTGCGCGACGAACCGCTCGACGTCCCGGTGTGGCAGCCCTCGCTCGAGCACGAGCCGGCCTGGCCGAGCCCGTGGGGAGAGGGACGGCCGGGCTGGCACGCCGAGTGCGCGGCAATGACGCTGGCCACGCTCGGAGCGAGCGTCGACGTGCACGGCGGGGGCGCCGACCTCGCCTTCCCGCACCACGCCTACGAGGCGGCCATGGCCGAGGCGGCCACCGGCGTGGCGCCGTTCGCGCGGTCGTGGCTGCACGTGGGGACGGTGCGGATCGGCGGCGAGAAGATGGCCAAGTCGACCGGCAACCTCGTCTTCGTGCACGACGTGCTCGAGTCGTACCCCCCGCAGGCCTTGCGTCTGCTGATCCTCGACCGCACCTGGTACGAGCCGTGGGACTACCGCGAGGAGGACCTCGACGCGGCCGCCGCCCGCCACGACGCCATCCGCGCCGCCGCCGGCCGGAAGACCACCGACGACGTCGCCCGCGACGCGGCCTTGGCCGCGTTGCACGACGACCTCGACGTCCCACGCGCGCTCGCGATCGCGGAGGAGGCGGGCGGAGCCGCGCTCCACGCCGTCGCCGGAATCATCGGCCTGCTCTGACGCGGCCCGCGATCAGCGCGGGGCGCCGGCCGCCGAGTCGTCCGGGTCGCGGGCGTGCACGACGCGACCCGCCAGGTCGCGCAGCTTGACATTCAGGCGCTGCGACGCCCTCCGGAGCATGTCGAAGGCGGCGTCGGCGTCGACCCTCTCCCGCTCCATGAGGATGCCCTTGGCCTGCCCGATCACGTCGCGGCTCTCGATCGCCTCTCGCAGCTGGCGCGTGAGCTCGACCTCGCCGGCGCGCGTCTGGGCCTGCGACAGGGCGATCGCAGCGTGGGTGGAGAAGAGCAGCGCCGTCGCCATGTCGGCCTCGTCGAACGCGTCCACGCGCCTGGAGTAGAGGTTGAGGGCGCCGAGGATCCGGTCCTCCACGAACAGCGGCTCCGCGAGCAGGCTCCCCATCCCGAGCTTGGCGGCCGCCGGCGCGAACCGAGGCCATCGCGCGTCCGTCGAGAGGTCGGGGCTGTAACAGACCGACTGCTCGGCGATCGCCGAGAGGCAGGGCCCCTCCCCCAGCTCGCCCTGGAGCGCGTCGAGCTCGACGACGATGGGGCCGTTCGACGACGGGGTTCGGATGGTCTCGGGCGCGACGAGTGAGAAGCCGGCCAGGTCGGCGCCCGGGATCACCTCGACGGCGAGGGCGACGATGACGTCGAGCGTTTCCTGAACGGTGGTGACGGTGGACAGGGCACGCGCCGCCGCAGCCAGCACGTCGGCCAGATCCCCCCGGGCCTCATCCGCCATGGCCCTTCACCCTCCTTCCCGGGTCTTCTCCCCGGGCCCTTCTGTCGCAAGTCTGCCACGTGGTTGGCGCGTCAGCCCTCGCCTGTGTGCCGGCGACGCTCGGCCAGGGGTCGTAGCGGCGGCGCGCCCGGGCCGGTACCGTCCGGTTGGACCGGCGAGGGGGGCGGACACGGGCGAGTGAACGGCACATGAACGACGTGGGGTACGTCGCAGGTTGGGTGCTCGCCGTGACGTTCGCGCGCGCCGCAGCCGGAAAATGGCGCGACCGCGACGCCACCGCTCGCGCCTTCTCGGGCCTCGGACTCCCACGTCCTTCCGTGCTCGCCGCTGGCGTACCCGCCACCGAGGCCGCGCTGGCCGTCGGGCTGGTGATGGGGCCGCGTGTGGCCGCAGCGCTCTCACTGGCGGTGCTCGGGGCGTTCACGGTCGTCATCGTGCGGGCCGTGCGCGCCCGGTCGAGCGTGGCCTGTGGCTGTTTCGGCTCGAGCGCGTCGCGCCCAGCGTCCGTCGTCGACGCCGTCCGCAACCTGTTCCTCGCGGGGCTCGCTGTCGCCGCGCTCGCGGTGTCGCAGCCGGTGGTACCCGGCCTCGACGCCGTGATGCTCGTGACCCTCTCGTCGATGATCGGGCTCGTCGTGTTGAGCTCCCTACGGCTGCGGCTCGACGTCGGCCGGCTGTGGAGCACCCGCCTCGCGGGCGAGCCGCGGTAGGAGCCGGCGTGCGCGGCGGAGTGTGGATCGCGTCGTACGTTCTCCTCTGGCTCGCCGTGCTGGTGCTGGGCCTCACGACGGTCGCCCTCCTCCGCCAGATCGGGGTCCTCCACACGCGGCTCCGTCCGCTCGGCGCCCATTTCGCGGGCGAGGGCCCGGAGCGCCTGGCGCCCGCGCCCGCGGCCGACGTCTTCGACTACGGCCGCTCCCGCCTCACGCTTCTCGCGTTCGTCTCGCCTGCATGTCAGGTGTGCGAAGTGCTCCTCCCGTCGCTCCGCGCCCTCGACCGTCAGTACGACGACCTGACCGTGCACGTCGTCGACCATGCCCCCGAGACCTCGGGCCTCTTTCGCTCGTTCAACGTGGCCTCGACGCCCTACATGGTCACGGTCGACGACGACGGGATCGTGCGCGTGCGGGGGGTGGCCAACTCGCTCGAGCAGGTCGAGGTCATGATCGAGGAGTCACTGGAGCCCGACCCGACATGAGCGAGCACCGAAGCGAAGCGGAGGAGCGCAGCTCCAGCAAGCAGACCGAGCCGACGGGGAGCGGACCGGAGGACAGAGCCTCGGACGCGCTGGCCGAGCGCGCGGGGCGGTGGACGGCGGCCCGCTTCACGCGCCGGTCCCTGTTCGGCCGCGTCGGCCGCGCCGCCGTGATGCTGGCGGGCGGCCCGGCGATCGCCACCCTTCTCGCCGACCCGGCATCGGCGCGCGTCTGCGGCCAGTCGGGCGTGTCGCCCAAGTGCTCGACCTACGACTGCGCCGACGGTCAATGGGGCTACTGCTGGTATTCGGTCGGCTGCTGCGCCGACGGCGCGTTGAAGAAGATCTGCGACTGTTGCGTGGCCGGCTACCCGAACGTGCACGGCTACTGCCCGCCCGGCGCCAACGTGAAGTGCATCGTCGAGAGCTGCGGCAACGACCCGCGTGTCCAGAGCGTGGCGGTGACGCGGCTGCCCGGAGGCGACCCCACCGCAACGGCCACCGCCGTCCGAGCCGTCCGCTTCCCGCGCGGCAGCGGTGTGGTCGTCCTCGCCGACGCGGGGTCCAACCTCGCGACCGCGGTGGCCATGCCAGTGGGTGCCGTGGTCGCGGGACCGGTCCTGGTCGTGGCGCGCAACGACCTGGGGCCCGATACCGCGGCGGTGATCGAAGCGACCGGCGCCACCGCGGTCAAGATCGTGGACGCGTGGCTTCCGGCGACGGTTGACGATGACCTGCGGGCCCGCGGCTATGACGTCGAGCGAATCGGAGCAGCCGGCGACATCGAGACCTTCTCGCTCGAAGTGGCGCGGTGGATCCGCGGCGCGATCGGATCCGACCGCGCCGTGTGCATTACCGCGGAAGGCCAGTCCTCGGCGGCCGCACCGGTCGCGGCCGCGTTCGCGGCCGGGCGTGGCTGCCCGCTGCTCGTCGGCGTGGAAGCCGCGACCGCGACCCACGACGACGCCGCCGCGAACGGGCTGGCGGTCGTCACGTACATGATCGGGCCCGAGGCGGCCGCGCGCGCCGGCGAGGTCCCGGGCAGCCGGTCCGTGTCGGGACCGTCACTTCCCGCCATCGCCGCCGCACTCGCGACCGTCGCCCGGACCACCGAGCAGGCGCGCACCGACGTGATCGCGCTCGCGTCACGCGCCGCGCCCGGGCTGCTGGCGCTGGCCGAGCTCAGGGTGCCGCTCGTGCTCCACGAGCCAACGGCGGTGGACGGTGCGCGCGAGTGGTTGTTCGCCGACCACCGCAGCCTCAGGACCGTCTACGTACTCGACGGGCCGGGCGCGCTCTCGACACCTGCGTACTACGAGCTCCAGTCGATCCTGAACGGCTACGAGGCCCACCGGCTCATCGGGGTGGCCGGCCAGGGCCTGCCCGTCGTCCCGCAGCCTCGGGCCGAGCAGCCCATCGGCCTGGCGCGCGTCGGGCCGACGCCGCCGCGATGACCGAGCACCGAAGCGAAGCGGCGCCGGCTGGTCTCGCCTACGGCCTCCGGCCGTGGCTCGCTCGCCGGTCCGAGCGCAGGTCCGGCAAGCAGAGCCGCCCGCGGTCACGGCCGCCATCGAAGATGGTGGCCGTATGACCGCGCCTGTCGCGCTGGTGGCCGCAGCCACGGTGGGCGCCGCGGTGCGGTCGCTGTGGTCGCCCTGAGGCCTGTCGGTCACCGAGACGGTGACGCCCTCGGTCGAGGGCGCCGAGCGGGTGAAGGTGGGTGTCCTCCTTGCGGGCGCGGCTTCGGCGACCGGCGCGCTGGCCGGCTTCGCCGCCGGGACGGCGTGGGCGATCGCCCACCTGCCCCGGCTCCCAGCGGTGGCGTTGGCCGCCCTCGTCGCGGTGGCTGCCGGCGCAGACATCGTCCACCGTCGAGGGTGGGGGCCACCGCCGCCCTCGGTGCGCCGCCAGGTGCCCCGCGAGTGGTCGCGTCTCTTCTCACCGCGCACGGTCGCCGCGCTCTACGGCGCCCGGCTGGGCGTCGGGCCGCTCACCATCCTCGTCACCTGGCTCTGGTGGGCGGCGATCGTGGGGGCAGCCTCGCTCGGGCCGTGGCCGGCGACCCTCGCCGGCGCCGGCTTCGGGCTCGCCCGCGCCGGCGTCGGCCTCGCCGTCGCGCCCCGGCTCCCGGCGGAGGCCGCGCCGCGAGTGGCCTCGCTCCGGCGGCGCGAGCCGCTCGCCTTCGCGCTCCTGACGGGCGCCATCGTGCTCGGCTGCGCCGTCCTCGCTTAGCCCCGACCGTGCCCATCGTGGCGCTCCGGCCACTGTGCGTGGTTTGAGCCGGTTCGTCAGGGGGGAGATAGGGCACGGCGGCGACAGCTCGCGGCCGCCACCGAGCTGGGGAGGCCCGATGATCGAACGAACCGGCAGCCGTCGACGGCTCCGGAGCTGGCTGAGCGGCTCCGCCGTCGTCGTGGCTGCGCTGCTGACGGGCTTGGCGGGCAGTGCCTTCGCCAACGCGCCCAACCCTGCTTCCGCCACGCAGGCGACCACGACGACCAACAGCAACGGCACCGTCCTGGTCAAGATCAGCGGCACGTGGGACTGGGGCAACGTGACGACCCAGCCCGACGAGAAGACCAGCCCGCAGCAGGACTGCACGCAACGCTACGGGGTGGGCTGGGCAGTCGACTGGCAGGATCCCACCGTCGCGCCGTGGAACAACGCCGACACGCTGAAGCAGTTCACGATCACCAAGAACGGTGCCAGCTTCGCGGCGGGCGCGAACTACGACGGCTTCCAGGTCGGGATCTGCCAGCAGAAGGACGCCGACGGCTTCCCGACAGGCCCGTGGTCAGCCGAGCACACGTACGCCAACGCGTCGTCGGTGCCGAAGACGCTGTGCGTCAACTTCTACGACCCCCACGGCAAGGAAGGCGAGCCGGCTGGAGGCGTCGGATGGCCCGAGGTCAACAACATCTCGCCCGACAAGCGAAACAGCAACTTCATCGCCGCCGGGCCGCGCCACGACGGTGACAACTCGATCGAAACCAACAGCTACAACCCCGCCGAGGGCGGAAACTGCGCAACGCCACATCCCGCGGAGGTGCACGCGGCGGCGCCCGCGCCGCAACCGGCGCCTGCACCGGCGCCTGCGCCCACGCGCGTGCTCGGCACGTCGGTCGCTCGGAGCCCCGTCGCCCAGCCGGTGCGGGCCGCGCGGCTGACGTTCACCGGGTAGCGGGCCCGCCATCGGAGGCTCGACTCGCCCGGCGGCGAGGACCATGCCACGCTTCACGGTCCTCGCCGCCTGGGCGCTCGTCGTGCTCGCGACCGCATGCGGCTCCTCGCCGCGGCCCACGCTCACCGCGCACCCGCACGCGGCGTCGACCACGACTGCGCTCCCGACGACGACCACTGCCCCCTCACGCGCACAGCTGAGCACCGTCGCCCAGGCCGCGGGGCCGCGCGTCGGCGTGTACGACTCGCCCACCGCCACCACGCCAACGCGCACACTCGCCAACCCGCAGCCGTCGGGGGCGCCGTTGGTGTTCCTCGTTCGCGAGACGCACGGCGACTGGCTCCAGGTGCTGCTGCCGGTGCGGCCCAACGGGAGCAGCGGCTGGGTGAAGGCCGCCGAGGTGCGACTCACCCAGCACGACTACCGGATCCTGATCGAACTGGGAGCGCACAGGATCACCGTGAGCGAGGGCGCGACGGTGATCGACCAGGAGCCGATCGGCGTCGGCACCAGGGACACGCCCACGCCCGGTGGGCTCTACTACACGAAGGAGCTTCTGCAACCTCCCGACCCGAGCGGGCCCTACGGGCCGTACGCCTACGGCCTGTCGGGCTTCTCCGACGTGCTGCCCAACTTCGCGGGCGGCGAGGGCGTGATCGGGATCCACGGCACCAACGATCCCTCGGCCCTCGGCCACGACGTGAGCCACGGCTGCATCCGGATGAGCAACGCCGGCATCACGAAGCTCGCCCACGTGCTGCCCCTCGGCGTTCCCGTGGAGATCCGGGCGTAGGCCTCGTTGAACCGGCGGCCCGGCCCCCTCGTAGTCATCGGCGTGCGGGCCTCGCGATCGCTGTCGGCGGCCGCGCTGGCCCTGCTGACGCTTGCGGCATGCGGCAAGAGCACCGTTTACAAGTCCGCCGGCGAAAGCGCCCACACCACGACGTCGACCTCCAGCGCCGCGAGCGCGAACGAGATCGGTGTTGCCTCGAGCGCGCGGTTCGGTCAGTTCCTCATCGACGGCGGCGGGCACACGCTCTACCACTTCGACGGCGATGTCGGCGCCACCATCGCATGTACGAGCAGCTGCGCGTCGGTGTGGCCGCCGCTGTTGCTGCCCGCCGGCGCCGACCGTCCGACCTCGACCGGGAGCCTCACCGGGCTCAGCGCCGTCACCCGTCCCGACGGTGGACGGCAGGTGACCTACCAGGGCCGTCCGCTCTACCGCTACTCCCGGGACGCGAAACGCGGCGACACCAACGGTGAGGGCGTCGGCGGCGTGTGGCACGTGGCCACGGTGACGGCCGCGGCAACCACCACGACGGCGGTCCCGGCGGCGACCGCCACGAGGGCCACTCGCGCACCGACGACGACGCGGGCGGTCACGCAGACCACGGCGCACACGACGCAGACGACATCCGCGCCGCCGACGTCACCCCCCGCGACGTCACCACCTACGACGTCACCGTCACCGCCGCCGCCTCCGCCTCCCCCGCCGCCGACCACCGTCTGCACCTACCCGCCCTGCTAGCAACGCCCGCAACGACCGCCTACAGGTACGGCATCGGGTCGACGGGCGTGCCGTTGACGCGGACTTCGAAATGCAGGTGCGGCCCCGTGGCGTAGCCGGTCGCCCCGACGAGGCCGATCACCTGGCCGCGCACTACGTGCTGGCCCGCGCTCACGAGGATCTGGCTCTGGTGCGCGTAGAGGGTGGCCAGTGAGCCGCCGTGGTCGATGAGCGTCGCCAGCCCATAGCCGCCCCTCGGGCCCGCGAAGACGACCACGCCGTTGGCGGCGGCGTGGATCGGATCACCCATGCCGGCGGCGAGATCGATGCCGG
>VAXF01000152.1:0-5602 GCA_005888395.1 Actinomycetota bacterium
CCGGGGCTCGACATGGTCAACCTCGCCACCGAGAACGCCGGCTTCCGTGACTTCCTGCACCAGATCCAGGCGTCGTTCACGGCGTCCGCCGCGATCGCCCTGTTCGTGGGTGCCTTCCTCATCTACCTGTCGCTCTCGATCTCGGTGCTCGAGCGCACGCGCCTGTACGGAACGCTCCGCGCACTGGGTGGGCACCCGCGGCAGGTCGTGCGGGTAGTGGTCTCCGAGGCCGCCGCCCTGGGCGCGGTCTCGTCGGTGGTGGGACTGTTCGTGGGGTACGGCCTGGCCCGCGCGATCAGCGGCTACACCGCTCGCGGCGTCGGCATCCGTCCGCAGCCGCCGCTCGTTTACCCGCTCGCGGTGATCGTCTCGCTCGCAGTCGGGCTGGCGGTCACGCTGACTGCGGCACTCGTTCCTGCCCGCCGGGCGGCAGCGATGGCGCCGGTCGAGGCAATGAAGGGCACCTCGGATCCCGACGCCGGCTCGGGGCGCGGATGGGTCGTGGGGTTGCTCGCAATCGCCGTCGGCCCGCTCCTCTACCGGGTGGCGACCGGCATCGTCGTGCTCTCGCTCAGCGTCATCCTCGTGCTGCTCGGTGCGGTCCTGCTCGTCCCGGTCGTCCTTCGCCCCCTTGCTCGCGTCGTCGGGGGGTTCACCCGCCGCCTGTCGTCGGGCGTCGGGAACATCTCGGTGATGCACCTGGTCAAGGAACGCAGCCGGTCGGCGTCGACGCTGGCTCTCGTGATGGTCGTGCTGGCCCTGATCTTCTCGGTGGCCGCGTCGTACGTGTCGAACCGGCGGGTCTCCGAGCGCGTGCTCGACAAGCAGTACGGCGCCGATCTCCAGCTCACCGCCCACGCGGGGACCTTCGACGCCTCGTTCGGCGACGCGCTGCGCGCGGTGCCCGGGGCGGGCCGCGTCACGTCGTTTGCCTTCGGACAGACGTGGGGGCGCGCGCCGGGCGGGAGCAACGTGCAGATCCGGCTGGTCTTCGTCGACCCCGCCACGTACTTCGGCCTCGAGAGCTACCCGTGGATCCACGGGAGTGACGCTTCGGCCAGGTCGGCGCTGACACGGGGCGGCGTGGTGGTGCTTCCGGCGCCCACCGCGAGGAGGCTCCACGCGCACATCGGCGATCTCGTCGCCATCGAGACGAGGGTCGGCGTGAGACGTTTCCGCGTCGCAGGCGTGTACCAGTCGATCTTCGAGGGACAGAGGCAGGGCGTCACGTTGAGCGCCCGCGACGGCGCGAGGTTCTTCCGCACCGCCGGCACGCGCGCGTTCGACGTGGACGTCACCCCGGGCACGTCGGTGAGCGCCTTCCAGGTGCGGGTCGTGCGATCGCTGGCAGGGCGCGCGCCGTTCTTAACGCACACAGGCGCCGAGATAAAAGCCCGCTCGCGCCGCGACCTCGACCAGACGTTCGGGATCTTCTTCGTCATGGTGCTGCTCGGGGTCGTGATCGGGCTCCTTGGCCTGGCCAACACGCTGGCGGCGTCGGTCGTGCAGCGCTACCGCGAGATCGGGCTGCTCCGCGCCGTCGGCACGCTGCGGCGGCAGGTGCGCGGTGTCGTGCTCGTCGAGTCGGCCACGCTGGTCGCCGTCGCGCTCGCGCTCGCCGTCCCGCTGGGGTGGGCGCTCTCGGCGATGGTCGTGCACGACACGAGCGCGGCCCTCGGCTACGCCGTCCCCTACGTGTACCCATGGGCGTCGATCCCCCTCGTGGTCGCACTGGCGGTCGTGGTCGCGCTGGCCGCGGCCGTCGCGCCCGCGCGCCGCGCCGCCCGTCTCGACGTCGTCGAGGTCCTGCGCTTCGACTGACCCCTACCGCCAGGCGACGAGCTCGCCGGCGACGTCGAGGAGCAGCTGCGTTTGCTCGAGGTCGACCGCGACATCGACGACGCCGTCGGCGCGCTCGAGCGCGGCTGCATGATCGCCGGCGCTTCCGACGTCGCCCGCGTCGCCCCACGTCTCCAGCAACAGCGGAAGGCCGAGCGAGCGCGCCAGGACGAGCACGGCATCGGTGGTCGGGTCACGGGGCGCGGTCGTCACCGCGACCACGCGTCGCGACGGGTCACGAAGTCTCCCGACGAGCGCGGCCGCGGCGGCGAACCCGTCTGCAACCGTCGCGGGCACCGCGACGGTGCCCGGCTCGCTCGTGGGGAACGTCCGGGCCACCCAAAAGCCCGCGGGGCCGGGGTCGGCGGTGACGAGACCGCCGGGGGCCATGGCGGCCGCGAGGTCGATCACGGCGCGCGCGGGCGAGAGCGGGAACGCGTCGGATCGGTAGAGCGGCTGCACGACAGCCGCCAGCCCGGTGAAGAGCTCGTTGGGCTCAACCGTCCCGGGCTCTCCGGCCCACGCCGACGCGAGCTCGCCGAGCGCGTGCGCGGGCACGTCGGCGACCGGCGCGAGCGCCCAGCGGTCGCGCGGTGACTCGTCGAAGTCGAGGCCGCTGGCGATCAGCAGGGCCGCTTCCTCGAAGCCGCAGAGCTCGAAGTCGCGCTCCTGCAGGCCGACGGTGCCCATGTGGTGCGGGCTGCGCCAGTCGAAGAGCCCCTTGGCCCCCCAGGTGTTGGCCACGCCGATCCCGGCCCGTTCCGCGAACGCGCGCAACGCGCCGGCCGTCCCCGACCGCACGACGCCCGGGCCGGCGAGCACGATGACCCGGCCGGTGGCGTCGAGCGGGAGGCTGCCGGCGCGATCCGGCGCGCTCGCACCGATCGGCACCAGGCTCGCGGGCGCGGGCTCGTCGAGGTCGACCTCGAGTACCAGCGCCACTGCGCCCGGCTGAACGGCGACGTCAGCCGCGAGAGCGACCGCCTCCGGCAGGTGGTGGACGTCGTCGAGGACGACCGGGTCGACCGACGTGCCCGGCCGGCACGACACCCGCAGCACCTGCCCCGGCAGCAGCGCGGCGCCGGGATTCGGGCCGAGCCGGCCGTCGGCGTCGGCCAGCAGGGCGGCCAGCGCCGGGTCGTCGACGGCCACCGACTCGATGCCCGGGACCGGCGACCCGAACACGCGCGCCACGCCGCACGCGGCGAGGCACCGCCCGAGCAGGTCGGAGACGGTCAGCTCAGTGGTCGTGCGGGTGGTCGTGCGGGTGGTCGTGGGAGCCCGGACCGGGCCCCGATGCGCCCCTTCAACAACCGGGCTGGCCGAAGTTGCCGCAGCAGTCCTTCCGCGTGCGGAGCTTGATCGCGTTGTTGCTGACCACCATCCGCAGCTTGGTCAGGAACGGCGCGTCGTACTCACGGAAGTTCCGGAGGGACTGGCGGATGCCCTGTTCGTCGCTCATGTGACCTCCGCTTTCACTCGTGCCAGATGGGTGCTGTAGACGTAGTCGAGGAAGCGCTCGACGCCGCGGATGACGTGGGCCGTGCGGATCGACGGGAACACGTCGAAGGCGTGTCCCGCGCCCGGAAGCTCGGCGTAGACGACCGGCCCGGCGGTTCGCGCCCGCAGCCGCTCGACGAAGACTCGCGCCGCCTCGATCGGCGCCAGCGTGTCGTCGCGCCCATGGATCACGAGGAACGGCGGCGCGCCGTTGTGCACACGGCAGATGGGCGACGCCTTCTCGAACGCCTCCGGGTGCTCTCGCCGCGACGTCTTGAGGACGGTTCGTTCGAGGAACTTGATCGTCTCGTTGGTGATCGGGTGCCCGACCTCGCCGACCAGGTCGTACACGCCGTAGTACGGCACACACGCCTGCACAGCGGTATCGACGTCCTCGAAGCCGGGCTGGTACTCGGGGTCGTTCGCGGTCAAGGCCAGCAGCGACGAGAGGTGGCCGCCGGCCGATCCCCCGGTGACGACGACGAAGTCGGGATCGCCTCCGTACTCGGCCACGTGGCTCCTGACCCATGCCCGCGCCCGCTTCAGGTCGACGAGATGGTCGGGGAACGTCGCACGCGGGCTCAGGCGATAGTTGGCGGCCACGCACACCCACCCGCGCGCCGCGAGGTGCTGCATCAGCGGGACGGCCTGCTGGCGCTTCTCGCCGATCACCCAACCCCCGCCGTGGACCTGCAGGAGCACCGGGCATCCCGTCGGACGGTCACGGTGGCGGTAGACGTCGAGAAGGTGGCGACGGCCGGCGCCCTCGGCGTAGCGCACGTCCTTGACGCGCTCCACCTCGGGAAGGCCCATCCGGAACGGGACCATCAGCCGCCGCCACGGGAGGCTCCGGTCGTACCTGGCGGCGAGCTCGGGCGCGATGCGAGCCATGTAGTCGGGGCCGAGGCCGTCGCGCAGCGCCTGTTCGACGACCTCGCCCGCTTCGAGCGACCGCTTGACGAGCACGGCCACGCCACACCACGACGCGACGGTGATGGCGAGAGCGAGGACCCCCGGCCAGTCGCGCAGCGCGCCCAGGGCGATGAAGGCGATGGTGGCGACCAGCTGCCAGAGCAGGTGGTGGGCCGCGAGCTCGGTCGTGAGCCAGGCGGCAGAGAAGCTCGGCAGCGCCACGTACTTCCACCGGATCGGACGCAGGCCGTTGAGAGTGAAGAGCGCCCCCACCACGCTCACCGCGAGGAATGTGAACGGCACGTGACGAGTCTTCCCTTCCGTTTCCGGCTCGGCCAACTCCGTGTCAAGCTGGGCCGCCTCTAGAGCCAGGGGGACACATGGAGCGACTGAGCGGGCTCGACGCGAGCTTCCTTTACCTCGAGACACCGAGCAACCACATGCACGTGGCTGCGACCATGGTCTACGACCCCTCGACGGTGCCCGGCGGCTATGACTTCGAGAAGGTCAAGGAGATGATCCGCAGCCGGCTGCACCTCGTGCAGCAGTTTCGCCGCCGGCTCGTCACGGTCCCGTTCCAGCTCCATCACCCGGTCTGGGTCGAGGACCCCGACTTCGACCTCGACCGCCACGTCCGCCGGGTCGCGGTGCCCTCGCCCGGTGGTCCAGAGCAGCTGGCCGACATCGCCGGCGACATCGCCAGCCGGCCGCTCGACCGCAGCCGCCCGCTCTGGGAGCTGTGGGTGGTCGAGGGTCTGGAGCAGGGTCACATCGCGGTCGTGGCCAAGATGCACCACTGCACGATCGACGGCGTCTCGGGTGCCAACCTCATGGTGCACCTGTTCGATCTCTCCGCCGACGGCGACGTGAAGCCCGCGCCCGACGAGGAGTGGGAGCCCGAGCGCGTCCCGTCCCCGCCCGAGCTCATCGGCTATGCCATCAACTCCCGCGTCCGGCGGCCCCTCCAGATGGCGAGCATCCTGCCGAAGACGATCCGGGCGATCGTCAACGTCGTCCAGACCCGCCGCGGCTCCGACTCGCCCGCCGGCGGCACACCGTTCACCGCGCCTCGCACCTCGTTCAACGGCGCCATCACCGGTCGCCGCGCGTGCGCGTACGCGCGGGTGCCGCTCGACGACGTCAAGCAGGTCAAGAACGCCTTTGGCACAACCGTGAACGACGTGGTCCTCGCCGTGTGCGCCGGCGCGCTCCGCAGGTTCCTGATCAAGGGCAACGAGCTGCCCGACAAGCCGCTGCTCGCGGTCGTGCCGGTCTCGGTCCGCACCGACGACGAGCGGGACGTCGTCGGCAGCAACAGCGACGTAGTCGGCAGCAACCGGGTCTCGGCCAT
>VAXF01000152.1:5680-10351 GCA_005888395.1 Actinomycetota bacterium
AGGAGCACAATGCCGTGGGCGCGGAGATGCTCCAGCAGTGGAGCGAGTTCGCGGCGCCCAACACGTTCTCGCTGGCGATGAGGCTCTACTCGCGGATGAAGCTCGCCGACCGGCACCCGCCGATCCACAACATCGTGATCTCGAACGTGCCGGGCCCTCAGTTCCCGCTCTACTTTGCCGGGGCGAAGCTCGTCGGCATGTACCCGCTCGGACCAGTCTTCGAGGGCGCCGCCCTCAACGTGACGGTCCTCAGCTACATGGACTCGATGGACTTCGGGATCATGGCGTGCGCCGACACCGTCCCCCGCGTGTGGGACCTCGCGGGCGACATGGGCGAGGCGTTGCAGGAGCTCAAGAAGGCGGCCGAGGCAGCCGCGAGCTGAGCTTTCCGATCCTCCTGACGGGCAGCACACCGGCCTCGGCGAGCCACACGATCGTGTCCGCAAGGGTGTCCTCGACGGGACGCGGCGTCATTCCGAGCTCCGACCACGTCGCCGCGTCGTCGGCGGTCACCCCGCTGAACAGCTCCGCCACCGCCTGCGAGCCCCAGATGAGCTGGACAGGGAGCCGCTCGTTGATCGCGTCGGCGAACCGGCCGCCGGCACGCGCGACGCTCGCGGGGAGCGCGAGCGGGCGAATCTCGCGTCCGGTGGCGGCCGCGAGGATGCGCAGCACCTCCTCGGCCGCCACGTAGCGCCCGAAGGCCAGGTACCGGCGGGGGCCGCGCCCGGGCTCGACGGCAGCCGCGATGACGGCGGCGACGTCGCGCACGTCGACGATCGGAAAACCGCCGCGGGGGATCGGACGCACGCGGCCCCCGAGCAGGAACCGGAGGCCCTGCGTGGGCTCTCCCAGGTTGGTGTCGTGCGGTCCCCATACACCACCGGGATAGACGATCACGACCGGCGCGCCGCGCTCCTGGCGCGCCCGCGCCACCCGCTCCGCGTCCGCCTTCGACGCGGCGTAGGCGCCCTCGGGCCGCCCGACGGCCGAGTCGACGCGGATCCGTCCGGCGTCGGGTGCGAGCACGGTGAAGCTCGAGACGTGGACGACCGGATCGGCCCCGCGATCGAGGGCGGTGTCGATCACGGCCTCCGTGCCGCCCACGTTCACCTCCCGGAGGTGCTCCTCGTCCCCCCGTTTCAGCGAGACGAGCGCCGCGGCGTGGACGACGGAATCACAGCCCGCGAGCGCCGCCCGGACCGACGCCGCGTCGGTGACGTCACCCGCCACGACGTCGGCCACCGCGACCCCGAGCGCCTCCAGCACCGGCCCGACTTTCTCCGGCGAGCGCACGAGCAGGCGGACGTCGTGGCCGCGGGCCGAGAGCGCGGCGGCCGCGTGCGAGCCCACGAAGCCGGTCCCGCCGGTGACCAGGACTCGCATCGAGCCCGAACGCTACGCTCCCTCAGCCATTCACGGATCAGGGGGTAGGGAATGAAGGCCGCCATCTTCGTCGGACCGGAGCAGCCGCTCGCCATCGAGGACGTCACGCCGAACCCGCCGGGACCGCGCGACGTCGTCGTGCGGGTCGCCGCCAGCGGCGTGTGCCACTCCGATCTCTCGATCGTTCACGGATACGTCCCCCTCCCGCCGCCGTGCGTGCTCGGCCACGAGGGCGCCGGCACCGTCGAGTCGGTCGGCGCCGACGTGCGCAAAGTGCAGCCCGGCGACCGCGTGATCGCGTCGTTCGTGCCCGCGTGCGGCCAGTGCTGGTACTGCATGCACGAGAAGACGAACCTCTGCGAGAACATGTTCGCCGCCAGCATGACGCCGCGCGTCACGCTGGCCGACGGTCGGATCGCCAGTTGCATGACCGGCCTCGGGACGTTCGCGGAGGCGATGACCATCGACGAGACCTCAGTGGTCAAGGTCGACACCGACCTTCCCGACGAGCAGCTCGCCCTCATCGGCTGCGGCGTCACCACCGGCGTCGGAGCCGCGCTCAACACCGCGCGCGTCGAGCCCGGCTCGAGCGTCGCCGTCATCGGCTGCGGCGGTGTCGGCAACGCCGTGATCCAAGGAGCGCGCATCGCAGGCGCGGCGCGAATCTTCGCCGTCGACCCCGTCGAGATGAAGCGGAAGACGGCCGAGCAGCTCGGCGCCACCGACCTCGTCGACCCCGCCGACGGCGACCCGATCGCCCAGGTCCAGGCGCTCACCGGCGGCCGCGGCACCGACTACGCCTTCGAGGTGATCGGCCTCCCCGAGACGATCGTCCAGGCCTACAACACCGCCCGCCGCGGGGGCACGGTGGTCGTCGTCGGCATGCCGCGCATGGACGCCCAGGTAACCCTGCCGGGCTGGCAGCTCTTCTCCGACGAGAAGCGCCTGCTCGGCTGCGTGTACGGCTCGGCGCAGGTGCAGCGCGACTTCCCGCGCTTCATCGGCCTGGTCGAGACGGGCCGCCTCGACCTCGGCACGATGGTGTCGCGCCGGATCGCCCTCGACGAGGTCAACGACGCCTTCCGGGCCATGGAGGCCGGAGAGGTCATCCGCTCAGTGATCGTCTAAGGCGCGTCGCGCGTCGGTTACTCCTGGGTGGCCGTGGCCAGTTGGCGGGAGCGGTCGATGACCTGGTCGATGATGCCGTAGTCGCGCGCCTCGTCGGCGGTGAACCAGCGGTCGCGGTCGGAGTCGGCCTCGATCTGCTCGAGCGTCTGGCCGGTGTGATGGGCGATTCGCTCGGCCATCATCTGCTTGAGGTACACGATCTGCTCGGCCTGGATGGCGATGTCTGCCGCCTGGCCCTGGATGCCGCCGTGGGGCTGGTGCATCAGGATCCGCGAGTGGGGCAGCGCGAACCGCTTGCCCGGCGCGCCCGCGCACAGCAGGAACTGGCCCATCGACGCCGCCAGGCCCATGCAGACGGTGGCCACGTCGCAGGCGACGTACTGCATCGTGTCGTAGATGGCGAGGCCGGCGGTGACGGACCCGCCGGGCGAGTTGACGTAGAGGTAGATGTCGCGTTCGTCGTCCTCGGCCGCCAGCAGGATGAGCTGCGCGCAGATGAGGTTGGCGGAGCTGTCGTCGACCTCGCTGCCCAGGAAGATGATTCGCTCCTTGAGCAGCCGGTTGTAGACGTCGTTGGCCCGCTCGGGCGAGACGGTCATCTGGTCGAGCACCTGCAGCTGCGGTTCGGTCATGCCTCCGAGGCTACCGGCTGCCCGGCACCATTCCGTGTGGGCGCGGAGAGAGTCGAACTCTCATGCCCGAAGGCACTGGCTCCTAAGGCCAGCGTGTATGCCGTTCCACCACGCGCCCCTTGAGCGCAGTATGCCAACTCAGGTGCAGCTGGAGCTGTACGTGCAGACGTCGAAGGCGGTGCCGCCGCTCAACGGGGCGGACGGCGTCGCGAGCGGATTTAAGTTGAAGTCGACGAGCTGGATGGCCTCGGGCGAGATCAGGCCCGCGCCCGAGCCGTTGGCGTCGGCGCTCGTGATCGCGACCTTCGAGAGGTTCGGCAGCGCCGCTAGGACGTTGCCGGTGCTGTCGATCACGAGAGGCGTCTCCTCGATCCACTCCGCGGTCAGGTGGGTGGACGAGTAGGGAATCGTCTGCTTGAAGATGGCCCCCGTGGACTTGTTCTGGACGGTGATGGTCCAGAGATTCGCGTTGACGGGGCTCTCGGTGATGTCGACGTGCATCTGGTCGCCGGCTTTCACCGCCATGTTGCTGATCGTCACGGCCGGGCCGGGGATGATCTCCCACCAGGCGGAGTACGGCGCTAAGCCGCTGTTGACGTCCTGCTCGGTGCCGGCCTGGATCAGGGTGCTGTCGGTGACGAGGCATAACGCGTCGACGCACCCGCCGCCGATGCCGACCCATGTCGCCGAGTACTCGGCCTCGCCCCTCTTGTGCGCCGTCGCCGTGGGCACGGCCCAGTCGCCCGACACCTGGTGGAACATGGTGCCGCTCTTCTCGATGGTGCCCTGGTTGTAGCCCGACCAGTTGTTCGACTTGTTGGCGCCGACGGCGATCAACGGCCGATGGAAATGGCTGATCTGCGCGGTGGCCGAACCGAGCTGGCTCGGGACCAACAAGAGCGGGGTGGCGAGGAGCGCGAGGCGACGGATCATGGCGGCCATGTACCCCGCAGCCGACCGGCTAGAACGCACAAAGTGAACATTTCCGGCCTGCCCACCCCCGCTCTCCTGGTCGACGGCGCCGCCCTCGACCACAACCTGGCGACGATGGCCGCCGCCCTCCCCGGCCCCCGGCTGCGGCCGCACGTGAAGGCGCACAAGTGCACGAGCCTGGCCCGGCGCCAGCGGCACGTGGGCCACCCCGGGCTCACGTGCGCCACCATCCGCGAGGCCGAGGGACTGGCCGGCGCCCGGCTCGGCAACGACATCCTGCTCGCCAACGAGGTCGTCGACGCCCGCCGCCTGGGTGCCCTCGTGCGCTCGGGCGAGGCGCGCGTGACGCTCGCGGTCGACTCCGACGCCACGATCGACGCCGCCGCGTCCGGCGGCGTGCGCGAGGTGGTCGTCGACGTCAACGTCGGTCTTCCGCGCTGCGGCTGCGATCCCGGCGACGCCGGCCGCCTGGCCGACCGGGCGCGCGCCACCGGGCTCGAGGTGCGCGGCGTGATGGGTTACGAGGGCCACGCCGTCGGGCTCGACGACCGGGCCGTGCGCGCCACGATGACCGAGGAGTGCATGGCGCTGC
>VAXF01000153.1 GCA_005888395.1 Actinomycetota bacterium
CCGTGCCGTCGCCGCCGCACTTGCCGCCGCCCTGGCCGGCTGCTGGTCGCTGCTCGCCACACCGACCGCCGGTGCCCACTCCGGGCCGGTCGTCGTGACCGTGGATGCCGAACGCACGGCAGGCACCACCAACCGGAAGCTCGTCGGCTTCGGCTTCCAGCCGGCGGTGAGCGCCGGCCAATTCGGTCCGCTGGCGCCGGCCACGTTCCGTCTCGATGCCGGCCTCGAGCACCTCGTCGCCTGTCCGTCGACGTCCTTCGCCCCCGGTCCCCTCGCCGACCTCCAACGCCGGCTCGACACGGTGGCGCAGACCGGCGCCGAGGCCATCGTCATCCTCGACTACATGCCGCCCTGCCTCGCCGACACTGGTCCGGGCGACCCGCGCGACCCGACGCGGCTCCCACCACGCGACCCCGCGGTGTGGCAGGACGTCGTGACACGTCTGGTCACCGCGCTCGGGCCCGGGCGCGCCGCGGCCGGCAGGCAACCGGTGCGCTACCTCGAAGTGTGGAACGAACCCGACTGGGTCTTCTTCCAGGCCGACGAGGCGGACTTCGTCACGAAGGTGCTCCTGCCCGCGGGGCGCGCCGTCGACAGCGTTGCGCGCGCCAGCCGCCTCGACCTTCGGTTCGGGCTGTGCGGCTGCCTCTTCGCCGACCCGACGTGGATGGTGCCGCTCATGACAGCCGCTCGGGACGCGTCGATTCCCGTCGGGTTCCTGTCGTGGCATTACTACGGCAACTATCCGTTTCTCGGTCCCGACGGGCTCGAGCCCGGGTTCCCGAGTGCCGCGGCGCCGGTGCTCTCGCCCGTCGCCCGTCGCAACCCGGCGACGACGCCCGACGCGTACCGCGTGCAGGCCGACCAGGTGCGCACCTGGGCGCAGGGGGTCCTCGGCACCGTGCCCGAGCTCGTCGTGGACGAGTGGAACCTGTCGGCAGGCGGGTTCGACAAGCGAATGGACACCAACGAGGGCGCCGCCTTCCAGGCCGCGACGCTCGCCGCGCTGGCATCGAGCGACGTGGATCGCGCTGCGCTGTTCACGTCGATCGACCCCTACGACCGCGACGTCGACGGCAACCCGCTTCCACCTCGCTACGGCGGCTGGGGAGTCGTCGACCGTTCGTTGGCGCGCAAGCCGGCGTGGTACGTGCAGTGGCTCCGGCAGCAACTCGGCCCGACCCGTCTCGCCACCGACCAGGACGTCGTGAACGGCGTCTGGACGGCTGCGGGAAAGAGCGCCGACGAGGTCGACGTGCTGGTCGCTTCGTTCCTCGCCACCGACGCGCACGACCACGCGCTGCGCGTGTCGGTGAGCGGCCTCGCTCCCGGGGCACGGCAGGCGCTGCTCTACCGCGTCGACGCTGCACACGCGGGCTCGACCGAGCCGGCGGAGACCGTGCCCGTCGATGCCGCGGCCGACGGCACGCTGGCCCTCGACACCGCGCTGCCGGCCCAATCCGTCGTGCTGGCGAGGATCGTCCGCCGCACCACGAACGCGCCCGCGCCCGCCGGTGCCGCCCGTGCCCTCCCGGCGTCGGGGACTGCACCCGGGCCGGGGCCGGCCCTCGCCCTGGTCGGGCTCGGCTTCGGTCTTGCCGTAACCGCCGGTAACTGTTACCGTCGGTTACATGCCTGAACGAACCCACCGTGTCCACGGGCGCGCCCGCTCTGTGCTTGGCCCGCCTCCTCGGGCGGGCCGTGATGCCCGCCGGTCCGCCCGCCTCGAGCACCGCGCCGCCCGCCGAGAGGAACTGGTCGAGGCGGCGGTGCGCGTCATCCGGCGCGACGGCCCCGGCGCGTCGATGGAGAAGATCGCGGCCGAGGTCGGCGTCACCAAGCCGATCCTCTACCGCTTCTTCGACGACCGCGCTGGGCTGAGTCAAGCGGTCGCCGAGCAGTTCGCCACCGCGCTGCTGGCCGAGCTGCAGACGTCGCTCGGCACCGGCGGTACACCGCGCGAGCTGCTCGCCCGAACCGTCGATGCCTACCTCGCGTTCATCGAGCGCGACCCCAACGTCTACCGGTTCCTCGTCAACGGCTCGCATGCGAGCGCGCAGTCGGAGCTCGCCGGCTTCATCCGGCGAGTCGCCCAGGAGGTCTCGGTGGTCGTCGGCGAGCAGCTGCGCGCCGCCGGAGTCGATTCCGGCGCCGCCGAGCCCTGGGCCTACGGACTGGTCGGGATGGTGCACCTCGCCGGCGACTGGTGGCTCGACCGCCAGCCGATGCCGCGCTCCCGGCTCGTCGAGTATCTGACCACCCTCGTCTGGGACGGCCTCGCAAGCACCGGGGTCGGAGGAGGTGCGACGTCATGACAACGCCTCTGGGGTACAGGGTTGTCGCGTACACGGCCGGCACCGGCGCCCTCGCCAGCTGGGCGCCGCTCGAGATCATGCTCGGCGGGTTCGCCGTCGTCGTGATCACGCTGATCGTCCTCGGACGCGCCGGCAACCAGCACTCGCGCGTGGGCGCCGGCCTCCAGCGCGTGCCAAACGGCCTCGAGCGGGTCACCGGCATCCCCGGCTGGGCGGCGGCCGCCGTCGGCACGTCGATGTTCGGCCTCGTCGTCGCCGGCCAGGGCTTCTACGCCGACGTGGCCTGGCACGTCGCCTACGGTCGCGACAAGACGCTGTTCACGCCGCCGCACACCGGCATCGTCATCGGATTGCTCCTCATCGCGGGCGGCGCCGTGCTCGGCGTGCTGTTCGCGTCGCTCGGGCGCGTCGACACCGCGCTGCGGTGGCGCTCGTTGCGCGTGCCGTGGTCGATGCTGCCGCTCGGGGCGCTCGGGTTCGCCGCTGTCTCGGGCTTCCCGCTCGACGACCGGTGGCACGCCCACTACGGCATCGACGTCACCATGTGGAGCCCGACGCACATGCTGATGATCCTCGGCGCGTCGTTCAGCGGCATGGCCTGCTGGCTGGCACTGGCCGAGGCAGGCGTGAAGCCGACCGACGGAGCGTGGGCGCGCACGGCGCACGTGCTCGCCGCCGCGCTCACGCTCATGGGCCTGACCAGCTCGCAGGGCGAGTTCAACTTCGGTGTGCCCCAGTTCCAGCAGCTCTTCCTACCGGTGCTCATCGCCGTGGCGGCCGGCTTCGCGCTGGTCGCCGGCCGCATCGTGCTCGGCCGCGGCTGGATGCTCGGCATCGCTGTGGTGACGTTCGCCATGAACGCGGGCCACGTGCTCGGCGGCTCACACGGCGTCGTGACCCGGCCCGGCGGCATGTACATCGCGTCGGCCGCCGTCGTCGAGGTGGTGGCGTGGCTCGCCGGCACCGATCGCCGGCTGCGTTTCGCCCTCCTGTCCGGATTGGGTGTGGCCACGCTCGGCTTCGCGGGCGAGTGGGCGTGGAACGCGCACGCGTACCAGCCGTGGCATCTCCCGCTGCTCCGCGATGCGCTCGTGCTGGGCGCGGTCGTGGCCATCGCCTCCGCCGTCGTCGGCGCCGCCTTCGCCGGCGCCATCCGGCGCGAGGGGCGGCGCGTTCCGATCGCCGCCGTCGTCGCAGGCGCCCTCGCCGTGCTCGTCGGGCTCGCCCTCCCGATGCCGCGTCGCGTCGGGAACGTCACCGCCGCGGTCCACGTCGCGCCGGCCCCCGGCGGGCGCGCCGTCGTGACCGCCATGCTCGAGCCGCCGAACGCTGCCGCGCACGCCCGCTGGTTCCAGGCGCTGAGCTGGCAGGGCGGCACGATGGTCGCGGCCAACATGCGACGGGTCGGGCCCGGGCGCTACGTGTCCGAGCGGCCCGTTCCCGTGACCGGGCGCAGCAAGGCTGTGCTGCGCCTCCATCGTGGCGCCGAGATGATGGCGGTGCCGATCCGCCTCCCCGCCGACCCCGCCATCGGCAAGGCCGAGATCCCGGCCGTCGACCGCACGACGCGCTTCGTCAACGAACGGCACTACCTGCTGCGCGAGCAGCACGCGGGGAGCGCGTGGTTCGCGATCTTGATCTACGTGCTGCTGTCGATCGTCGCGTTCGTGTGGGCCGCCGCGTTCTTGCTCGCCGCGAGCCGGATCGGACGGCAAGCCGACGTCTCGGGCACCGGACGGTTCGAGGTGCAGGGGTCCGAACCTCGTCGAGTGGCGGCAGCACAGGCCTGAGACCCGACGTCGTGAGACCGGGGCGGGCAGGAACGGGTCGCTCCCGCGGTGAAGTCCAACCCGTGCGTCCCAGGTTGCGGGCTGCTGCTGCTGCTGCGTTCGTGCTCGTGGCCGCCGGGGGTGCCACGGCCGTCCGGGCCGCGGAGCCATCCGTCCCGCCGCCCACCCCCAAGGCCCAGTGCGGGCCCGGCTCCAAGCCCGAGACCGGTCCCCAGGGCCGGGTCAGCATGGCCGACGTGCAGAGCGGCCGAGCCGCCCAGGGCTACACCTGCAACGCCGAGGTGGTGGGCCACTACGGGCGCACCGGCGGCTTCAAGGTGTTCCGGTACATCGATACCGCCGGCCACGAGTGCGCGTTCTACGACTCGACGCTCCTCTTCCCCACTGCACCCCTGCTGTCGCCCACCGAGCGGCTCGGCGTGTTCGTGCTGGACATGTCCGACCCCGCCCACCCCAAGCAGACCGACGCGCTGACGACGCCGGCCATGCTCTCGCCCCACGAGAGCCTCAGCCTCAGCGCCAGTCGCGGGATCCTCGCCGCCGACATGGGCTACCCGACGTTCAACCCCGGCTTCATCGACATCTACGACGTCAGCAAGGACTGCCGTCACCCGCAGTTGCAGTCGAGCTCGCCGATGGGGATCCTCGGTCACGAAGGCAACCTGTCGCTCGACGGCAAGACGTTCTACGTGAGCTCGGCGGGCGGCCACACGCTCGCCGCCGTGGACATCACCAACCCGGCCCTGCCCACGCTCCTCTGGTCGAGCCTCGACTACTCGATCCACGGGCTCAACGTCAGCGACGACGGCAACCGCGTGTACGCCGCCGACCTGGGCAGCACTCCGGGCCTCTGGATCTTCGACACCAGCGACATCCAAAAGCGGACGCCCAGTCCGACGGTGCGCGTTGTCAGCCACCTCACGTGGCCTGAGGTCA
>VAXF01000154.1 GCA_005888395.1 Actinomycetota bacterium
CGCGACGCCGAGCTGCCGGCGCGGCGCTACCTCCGCCTCGTGCTCAACAACGCCACCGACGAGAGCGAGGTCAGCGTCGTGCAGTCGCTCCTCCGGCAGGCGTCCGCAGCAGCCGTCGTGTTCGGCGACCCCCGGCATCGCGACACCGCCCGCGGCGAGTTCGCACGCGCAGCGGAAGCCGCGCTGCGCACCGTCGAACCGGCGAGCGACTACCAGCTCGCGTGGGCGCGGGCCTTCGTCGGCGCCGCCCGTGAGCCCGACGCGGTCGCCGTGGTGCGGGCACTGCTCGACGGAACGTCATCGATCGAGGGACTCGCGGTCGACACCGATCTCCGCTGGCACATGGTCGTCGCCCTCGCATCCGCCGGCCTCGCCGACGACGCGCTCATCGACGCCGAAGCCCAGCGCGACCCCACCGACGAGGGCCTGCGCCACGCGACCACGGCCCGCGCCGCGCGTCCGACCGAGGCGGCCAAGGCGGCGGCGTGGGCGGCGATCGTCGACGATCACTCGTTGCCTCTAGCGACCATGGAGGCGACCATGGCCGGCTTCCAGCAACCCGACCAGGAGGCGCTGCTCGCGCCGTATGCGGCCCGGTTCTTCGACGCGCTGGCGGCCATGTGGCAGCAGCGGGTGCCGGAGGTCGCGCTCTCGTTCGCCGAGGCCATGTACCCGGTGTGCGTGCCGAGCGACGACGTGGTGGCGATGACCGACCGCCACCTCGGGTCCGCCGACGTGGCCCCGCCGATCCACCGCCTGCTGCTGGAGGGGAAGGACCAGGTCGAGCGCGTGCTGCGGACGAGAGCGAGAGACGCCGCCGACAGCTGACGAGGGAGAGATTTCGGTCGGCTAGCGACCGAAATCTCTCCCTCGCCACTCAGGGCTGTGCCTCGAGGCCCAACATGGCGCGGAAGTCGGCGGTGGTGTTGGTGACGGGGAAGGGGTCGTCGGGCACCGGAACGCCGAGCGCGCCGCACAGAGGGCCCCAGCCGTCGGACGGTCGCCACTCGACGAGACGGTCGCGAGGAACCGCCGCCCGCACGTCGGCGTTGTGGCGCTCGTAGGCGGCGACGGCCGCATCGCGATCGTCGAGCTGGTCGGTGAAGCGATTGCGTGAGATGTCGTCCCACATCTCACGCCACGGGTCGGGTCCGACCGCGGGCCGGCGCGTCACCTCGAAGATCGTCCGGTCGGCGCTTCGCCACCACTCATCCGCGCTGTCGCGCACCGACAGCAGGATGACCGCGTCGGGGTAGGCGGCGTGCAGCTCGGGCCAGAACGACGCCGCCGGCCAGTCGACCGTGGCGACATAGCCGGCGAAGAGCGAGTCCCAGTCGGGCATGTCACCGTTGGCCGCGCCCCGCCACAGCGGCGCGTGCTCGGGATGCTGGAAGACCTCGAGCATGTGGTAGCAGGGACCGTCGAGCAGCTGCTCGAGCGCCAGCTTCAGCGAGTGCGTGCCCGTGCGTCCGACACCCGCGCCGACGACGCGCAGCGTCACGCCGTCCCCCCTTCGAGCCACGTGCCGACGACCGTCGACATACCCGTGTGCTCCTCCTCGAACCCGAGACCTGCGTAGAACGGCGCGTGCGACGCAGTGAACAGCGCCACGTGATGCCCCGGAACCCGCTCGAGCAGGTCACGGACCACCGCGGACGCGATCCCGCGTCGGCGCCACACGGACGCCGTCCAGACGTCGGTGAGGTAGGCGTTGCAAACGCCATCGGCGAGGAGCCGCGCGGTGGACACCACCCGGCCGCCTGCCCACGCGAAGGAAGTTGCGTAGCTGCCTTCGAACGAGCGCTGCAGCTGCTCGGGCGTGCGGCCGTTGTCGAAGTCGTCGGCCGCGAGGTCGCGCTTCATGCCCGGCCAGTCGACGCCCGTGAGGTCGCGCCGGATCTCGACGCCCTCACTCCGGTTCGTCACGCGGCCACAGGATGTAGGTGGAGCTGGCCTTGGCCACGAGGCGACCCTCCTCGTCGACCACCTCGGCCTCGACGAACGCCGCCCGGTTGCCGCCGGAGAGCACCTGGGCCGTACAGGTGAGCAGCGTCCCGACCTTGGCCGGCTTGAGGAACGAGATCTTCAGTTCGGCGTTGGCGGAGAACACCTTGCGCTCGCGCGCGAACGTGAGCGAGCTCGCGCCCATCGAGGAATCCGCAAAGGCGGCGATGAAACCGCCCTGCACGATGCCGACCGGGTTGGCGAAGCGCTCGTCGGCCCGCATCTGCCACACGGTGCGTCCGGGCTCGCTCTTGTCGAGGCACGTCATGCCGAGGGTGAGGTCGGAGCTGGGCGGCACCTGCACCCGCTTGTCGGCCGGAGGCACGATGGGCTCCTACACCCGGCTGGTGCGGCCCTGCCAGTGCTCGTCGCGCAGCACCCGCTTGAGCAGCTTGCCGCTCTCGGTGCGCGGCAGCTCGTCGCGCACCTCCCACGTGCGGGGCCGCTTGAAGCCGGCCAGCCGCTCGTTCGCGTACGCCTCGAGCACGCCGAGGTCGATCGTGTGCCCGACCTTGGGCTGCACGACGGCGTGCACCGATTCGCCCCACTCATCAGAAGGCACACCGAAGACGGCCACGTCCATCACGTCGGGGTGCGCGTGCAGCACTGCCTCGATCTCGGCGGGATAGATGTTGACGCCGCCGCTGATGATCATGTCCTTCTTGCGGTCGCAGATGTACAGGTAGCCCTCGTCGTCGAGATAGGCAACGTCGCCGACCGACTTCCACTCGCCGTGCTGCAGCTCCGTGAGCTGCTCGTCGGTGCGGTGGTAACCGTCCATCGCCAGCGTCGTGCGGATGAACAACTCGCCCGGCTCGCCCGCCGGCAGGGCCTCGCCGTCGTCGCCGACGATCTTCAGCTCGACCCCGCCGTAGGGCTTGCCGCACGAGCCCGGCTTGCGCAACTGGTCTTCAGGTGGGAGGACCGTGTCGACCCCGAGCTCGGTCGAGCCGTAGACCTCGAACAGGAAACCGTCGCCGAGCTTGGCGATCACCTCCTGCTTGAGCGCGTACGGCACCGGCGCGGCGTTGGCCACGAGGGAACGCATCGAGGAGAAGTCGCCCTTGGCCAGCACGTCGTCGGGCAGCGACACGATCCGCTTGAGCTGGGTAGGCGCCGAGAACGTCGAGGTCACCCGGTGGTGGGTGACGAGGCGAACCCACTCGGCCGCGTCGAACTTGCGCATGATGACGACGGTGCCGCCCAGGGCATGGGCGAGCACGGCCCACGCCAGCGGTCCCGAGTGGTAGAGCGGCCCGGTGGTGACGTGGACCTCCTGGCCGGGCACGAGGCGGATCTCCTGCAGCAGCGCGAGCACCAGGGCCGGGTCGGTCTGGGTGCGCAGCGCGCCCTTGGGCTTCCCGGTCGTACCCGACGTGTAGATCATCGTGGAGCCCACGTCGCCGACCGGGCCCGGGTCGTCGTCGCTACCGAGCGCGAGCACGTCGTCCCACGCCCGCGCGCCGACGAAGGGCTCGCCGCGGAACACGACGATCTCGCGGACCTTGGAGAGCCGGTCGTGGACCTCGGCCACCTTGGGCGCCTGCTCGGCGTCGACGACTACCAGCGCGGCGTCGCTGTTGTCGATCACGTACTGCATCTCGTCGGGCGTGAACCGGTACGCGAGCGGGACCGAGATCAACCCCGCCTTCCGGGCGCCGTGGATGAACGTCATGACCTCGGTGCTGTTGGGACCGCACCACACCGCCCGCTCGCCGGCACGGAGGCCGAGCGCGGCCAGGCCGCTCGCCAGCCGGTTGACCCGGCGGTTGAACTCGGCGTAGCCGACGGCGACGTCACCCTCGACGACCGCCGGCCTCTCCGGTTGGAGCTGCGCCTGGACGGCGAGCGGGTCGGGCGGGGCGGAGGACATGGCCCCGTACCGTAGCGGCGGGTTAGCCTCGCGCATGCTCCCCAATCTCTTGTTGGCGTTGTTCGCCGCGTTCGTGGTGAGCGAGCTCGCCACCCTCGTCACCACGCTCTACCTCCATCGCACCCTCTCCCACCGCGCGCTGGCGTTGTCGCCCGGCGTCACCGCCGCGTGCCGGGTGCTCACGTGGATCACCACCGGAATCCGTCCCCGCCAGTGGGTGGCCGTGCACCGCAAGCACCACGCGTACACCGACGTCGAGGGCGACCCGCACTCCCCCGTCCTGCTGGGCGTGCCCGCAGTGCAGTTCGGCAACGTCGCCCTCTACCGCCGGGTCGCCAAGGACGAGCAGGTCGTCACCCGCTACGCGCGCGACCTCCCGCCCGACGCGTGGGACCGCGTCTTCTTCGACCACGCGCTCTTCGGGCTGGCCATCGGCATCGCGATCCTGTGCCTGCTCTTCGGGCTGTGGCTCGGCCTGCTGGCGGCCGCGGTGCACACGGTGGTCTACCTGATGATGAGCGCGGCGATAAACGCCCTCGGCCACGCCTACGGCTACCAGTCGAACCCCAACACCGCTCACAACCTGCGCTGGCTGGCCTGGCTCACGGTGGGCGAGGGGCTGCACAACAACCATCACGCGGCTCCCACGTCGGCCCGCTTCTCGTTCGAAGCGGGCGAGATCGATCCGGGTTGGTGGGTCGTCCGGCTCTTGCAGCGAACGGGGCGGGCGGTCGTCCGCCACGACGGCCCGGTCCTCAAGGTCGCCTCCTAACCGCGGCGCCGGGCCGTGACGGCCCTCACCGCCGCCCGAGTCGTCACCCCCGACGGCATCGTCGCGCCGGGCGTGGTGGAGATCGACGGCGGCTACATCGTGGCCGTCTCGCCCGCCCACGGCCCCGTCCCGGAGCGAACGCTGTGCCCGGGCTTTGTCGACCTGCAGGTCAACGGGCACGACGACGTCGACGTCGCCCGCGCCGCCGGCCACGACTGGGACCGCCTCGACGCCCTCCTGGTGGCCCAGGGGGTCACGACCTGGTGCCCGACGCTGGTGACGGCGCCGCTCGCGTCGTACGCCGAGCCGCTCGAGCGCATCGCTGCCGCGGCGGCGCGTGACGGCGCCAGGCCCGCGATCGCGGGCGTCCACCTCGAGGGGCCGTTCCTCGGGTCGA
>VAXF01000325.1:0-417 GCA_005888395.1 Actinomycetota bacterium
GTACGAGCGGCTGCGGCCCGTACTCGAACGACGTGTTGATGCGGTCGCGGAACGTCTTGCCGGGTGCGTAGACGGTGACCCAGAGGTCGCGCGGGATCGAGAGGATGGCGGCGTGCTTCTCGTGCGGGTCGATGTGCAGCACCATGATCGTGTCGCTGCGCTGGCCGGTCACGAGCGACTTGCCCGCCCGCCGGGCTAATGCTCCGGTCAGGTTGGCGCGACTGTCGGAGCCGACCATGAGGACGTTCATCGGCTGGCCACCGCTGTCGGGGTGCAGCAGGTTCCCGATGCTCACCGTCTGGATCTGGCCGAAGCGCCAGTGGAGGTACAGGTAGCCGCTGCCCGCGACGATGAGGCAGACGATGAGGAAGAGGTTGATCCCGATGAGCAGCCGCCGCGGCCAGTTGCGCTGCCGCG
>VAXF01000325.1:461-4900 GCA_005888395.1 Actinomycetota bacterium
GCCTGCGCCGGCCTGCGTCAGCCCGTGGGCAGGCCGAGGCCCCGGCTGATCACGAGTCGCTGCACCTCGCTCGTGCCCTCGCCGATCTCCAACACCTTGGCGTCGCGGTAGAAGCGGCTCACGGGCGTGTCGTCGACGAACCCGTAGCCGCCGAAGATCTGGGTCGCCTCACGCGTGGCCGTCACCGCCGCTTCCGTCGAGTACAGCTTGGCCACAGCCGCCGCCTGGGTGAACGGACGGCCGGTGTCGCGCAACCACGCCGCCTTGTAGGTGAGGGCACGCGCCGCCTCGACCGCCACGGCCAGGTCCGCGCACTTGAACGCGATCGCCTGGTGGCGCCCTATAGGTCCGCCGAACGCCTCCCGCTCCTTCGCGTATCGCAACGAGTGGTCGAGGCACGCCTGCGCCAGCCCCACGGCGAGCGCGGCGATCGCGACCCGTCCCTCGTCGAGGATCGAGAGGAAGTTCCTGAAACCCTCCCCGCGCCGGCCGAGGAGATGCTCGGCGGGCACGCGGCACGCGTCGAAGGCCAGCGGGTGGGTGTCCGACGCGTGCCATCCCATCTTGCGATACGCGGGCTCGACGACCAGACCCGCCGTCCCGGCGGGCACGACGATTGCGCTGATCTCGTGCGGCTGGGTGCGAGCTGTGATGGTGATGATCGACGTGATGGGGGTGCCCGAGTTGGTGATGAACTCCTTACGACCGTCGATCACCCACTCGCCGGCGTGCTCGTCGAGCGTCGCCTTGGTCACGGTCGATCCCGCATCACTCCCGCCACCCGGCTCGGTGAGTCCGAACGCCCCCAGGGCCCGGCCCGCACACAGGTCAGGCAGCCACCGCTGACGCTGGTCCTCGGTGCCGAAGCGGAAGATTGGGTTGGCCCCGAGGCCGACCCCCGCCTCGAGGGTGATGGCCATCGACGAGTCGACGCGCGCCAGTTCCTCGACCGCGAGGCAGAACGTGGTGAAGTCGGCTCCCGCGCCCCCGTACTCCTCCGGGAAGGGCAGCCCGAACAGGCCCAGCCGCCCCATGGCGAGCACGGTGTCGACGGGGAAGACGTGGTCGCGGTCCCAGGCGTCGGCGTGCGGCGCGATCTCGTTGTCGGCGAAGTCGCGGACGACGTTGCGGAACGCGTCCTGCTCGGGTGTGAGGTCGAAATTCATGAGGGTGCGGAGGCTCGATCGTAGGCTCCGGTTGATGGCCGATCGCCCTGCCGACCTCGCCGTCGTGGGTGGCCGGTTGCTCACCGGCCTGCTCGACGTGACGTCCGACCTGGGCGCGCTCGACGGCTCAGGCACCTGGGCCGTGGTGCTCCCGTTCGANNNTGGCCTGGCGCGCCCTGGCGCGGCCCGGCGCGCGAGGCATGGACGTCGAGCCTCGACGAGGACGGGTTCGGCAAGGGGGTCGAGACCATCCGCGAGGCAATCGCCGCGGGCGACGTGTACCAGGTCAACCTGTGCCGGCAGCTCTCGGCGCCGCTCCCTCCGGATGCCGACGTGGCCGCGCTCGGCGCCGCCCTCGCCGAGGGCAACCCCGCGCCGTACGCCGCGGTGGTCCGCCTCCCCTCGGCCGGCGTCCATGTCGCGTCGGCGTCGCCCGAGCGCTTCCTGCGCCGCGAGGGCGACGTCGTCGAGTCCCGCCCGATCAAGGGCACGGCGCCGGCGCCGGACGCGTTCACCGCCAAGGACCGGGCCGAGAACGTGATGATCGTCGATCTCGTCCGCAACGACCTCGGCCGCGTGTGCGAGTACGGATCGGTGTCCGTGCCGGGCCTGTGCGAGGTCGAGCGCCATCCGGGTCTCGTTCATCTCGTCAGCACCGTGCGTGGCCGGCTGCGGCCGGATTCGGGGTGGCCCGAGCTGGTGGCGGCCACGTTCCCGCCGGGCTCGGTCACGGGCGCGCCCAAGCTCGCCGCCCTCGACGTCATCGGCCGGCTCGAGCCGGTGCCGCGCGGCGTGTACTGCGGCGCAGTCGGCTGGGTCGACGCCGACGCGCGCCGCGGCGACCTCAACGTCGCCATCCGCACGTTCTGGATCGAGGGCGGCGCGCTGCACGTCGGCACCGGTGGTGCCATCACGTGGGACTCGACGCCCGCGGGTGAGTGGCAGGAGACGGAGCTCAAAGCGCGGCGCCTCCTCGCGGTGGCATCAGCGTGAAGGTCTGGGTCGACGGTCTGCTCGCGGAAGAGGGGGACGCGCGTGTGTCGCCACTCGACCACGGACTGCTCACGGGTGACGGCGTCTTCGAGACGCTGCGGGTCTACGACGGCGTGCCGTTCGCGGTGCGCCGTCACCTCGACCGGCTGGCGCGGTCGTGCGCGGGTCTCGAGCTGCCGATGCCGGCCGCCGACCGGTTGCGGGCGGCGATGGCAGACGTCGTCGCCGCCAACGGACTCGTCGAGGGCCGCCTGCGGGTGACGGTCACCGGCGGGCCATCCCCGCTCGGCTCCGAGCGCGGCGAGTCACAACCGACGGTGATCGTGGCGGGCAGCGCCCTTGAGATCTGGCCGGAGGCGACCGACGTGTGCATCGTGCCGTGGCCCCGCAACGAGCGCGGCGCGCTGGCGGGGCTCAAGACGATCTCCTACGGCGAGAACGTGGTGGCTCTCGCCTTCGCGCGCCGGCGGGGCGCGGGCGAGGCGATCTTCGCCAACACCCGAGGCGAGCTGTGCGAGGGAACTGGCACCAACGTGTTCGTGGTGAGCGGCGGCCGACGAGGCGTTCGTGACGTCGTCGACGCGAGAGGTGCAGCCCGTGCGGGCGGTCGACGGTGGCGCGCTGGCGCGGGCTCCCGGACCGCTGACCGCGGCGGCCACGGCCGCCTTCCGCGACCTCGTCGCGCGCGACCCCGACCCGTAGGATCGCCGACGTGACCGTGCTCGGGCGGGTGATCGAGGTGTGGCGGTACCCCGTGAAGTCGTTCCGAGGCGAGCCCGTCGAACACGCCGAGCTGGGCGAGCGTGGCATTCCCTTCGACCGCGCGTGGGGGGTTGTCGACGCCGCGAGCGGCAAGGTGCTCTCGGCCAAGCGCGAGGCGCGGCTGCTGGAGGGCGCCGCTCGCCTCGACGGCGACGTCGCCGTGCTCGAGCTCCCCGGCGGCACCTGGCGTTCCGACGACCCCTCGGTGCACGGGGCGCTGTCGTCGTGGCTCGGGCGCGACGTGCGGCTGGAGCAGGCCGTCGCGGCCGAGCAACGGTCCTACGAGATGAACGTGTCGGCCGAGGACGAAGGCTCTCCCACGGTCGAGTTCCCGTGCCCGCCGGGCACGTTCTTCGACGCCGCCACCCTCCACGTGCTCACGACCTCGAGCCTGCGGGCGATCGCCGGCGAGCGACCGGCGAGCGCGTGGGACGTCCGGCGCTTCCGCCCGACCGTCCTCGTCGACACCGACGGCGACGGCTTCGTCGAGGACGACTGGGTCGGCCAGTCGCTGCGGATCGGCGGGGCGCAGGCCATGTTCTTTGCGCCGACGGTGCGCTGCGTGATGACCACGCGGGCCCAGGGCGACCTCCCGCGTGACCTCGAGGTCGTGAAGACGATCAACCGCACCCATCAGTCGAACCTCGGCGCCTACGGCGTCGTGCAGGCGCCTGGGCCGGTCTCGGTGGGCGACGAGGTCGTGCTCGCCTGAGCCGACAGCAATCCGTCGAGTACGGCGACCAGCAGCGTCCAGGTGCCCAGCCGGAGCGCAACGTTCGCGCCGAGCATGTGCCGCGAGATCTCGTTCGCATCGGCATGCCAGGACACGAACGCGTTCACCGCCGCAAGGACGACCACCGCGATCGAGACGCTGAGCAGGGACGACGGTCGTTTCCACGCCATGGCGAGCCCGACCACGAAGATCAAGGTGACCTCCGTGTAGAAGATCGCGGCGTTCAACGGGAACACCGGTACCTGGATCAGGCGCGGTACCGCGTGATGAAAGTTCGTGGGCTCGTAGACGTCCAGAGGCGCAAGTACCGTCAGTCGTAGGTGCATCAGCGAGAAGGGTCCCGACAGGGCCCATCCCGGATGCGAGGCGAGGTACTCGCCGTAGGTCTGGCGCCCGTGTCGATGCACCCACCGGCGGAACGACGCGAGCTCGGGATCACGCTCGAAGGGAAAGTTGTGGAGCGAGTCGAACTTGCCCGCAAGCCGGAGGAGCTCGGGCGGAGTCGGCATTCCGTGATCACGAAAGAATCCGGTTCGGGACGCGCTCGTCAGCACCCGCTGCCCAATGACGTCGTAGAACCCGTGTTGCCAGCGCCGTGCGGCGTTCGCCGACCAGTTCGCACCGATGAACGCTACGAGGCACACCGCCACGAGCGCGAGCCAGGAGCGGGGAAGACGGCGGACGACGATCAGGCCGGCGATCGCGACGGCCGTGGTCGCGAGCACGAACGAGTTCGCATCGCGAGTCATTCCCCAGAGAAGGGCGACGGCGATCGTCGGCACGGC
>VAXF01000025.1 GCA_005888395.1 Actinomycetota bacterium
CTACGCCCGGTTGATGAAGTTCATCGCCTCGCCGCGCGTGGCCTCCGACTCGCGGAACAGGCCGCGCACCGCCGAGGTGATCGTGAGCGTGCCCGGCTTGCGCACCCCACGCATCGTCATGCACAGGTGCTCGGCCTCGATCACCACCAGGACGCCACGCGGCTCCAGCGTGTTGTCGATCTCGTCGGCGATCTGGGTGGTGAGCGTCTCCTGTACCTGCGGACGCCGTGCATACGACTCGACGAGCCGGGCCAGCTTCGAGAGTCCGGTGATGCGGCCGTCCTCGTTTGGGATGTAGGCGACGTGGGCCTTGCCGATGAACGGCGTGAGGTGGTGTTCACAGATCGACGTGATCGGGATGTCCTTGACCATGATCATCTCGTCGTGACCGGCCTCGAAGGTGACGGCGAGGTGGTGGTCCGGCGAATCGTGGAGACCGCAGAAGATCTCCTCGTACATGTTGGCGACGCGCTCTGGCGTGCGGCGCAGGCCCTCGCGCTCGGCGTCCTCGCCGATCGCCTCGAGGATCTCGCGGACGGCCTTCTCGATGCGGCCCTTGTCGATGGGGTCCATCGGCGGCCCTAGGTACGCGTCGCCGGCTTCGACGAGCGCCGCCGCGAGCCGTTGCCGTTGGCGCTCCGGCCGGGCCACTTCGGCAGGTCTCCGAGGATGCCCATCACCTCGGAAGTGTCGAGCGTCTCCCGCTCGACCAGCGCGTCGGCGAGCCGGTCGAGCGTGGCGCGGTGCACGCGCAGGACCTCCGCCGCCTCGGTGTGCGCGTCGTCGATGAGGCGCCGGATCTCCGAATCGATGCGTGCGGCCACCTCGTCGGAGTAGTTCGGCTGGTGGCCGAGGTCGCGGCCCAGGAACACCTCGCCGTTCTTCTGGCCGAGCTGCTGCGGCCCGAGCTCGTCACTCATGCCGTACTCGGTGACCATGGCCCGTGCCAGCGCCGATGCCTTCTCGATGTCGTTCTGCGCGCCGGTCGTCGGGTCTTCGAAGATGAGCTCCTCGGCCGAGCGCCCGCCCATCAGCATCGCCAGCTGGTCGCGCAGCTCCGAACGCGTGACGAGGTACTTGTCCTCGGTAGGCAGCGCGAGGGTCCAGCCCAGGGCACGGCCCCTCGGAATGATCGACACCTTGTGGATGGGATCGGCGTTGGGCAGCACGTGGCCGACGAGAGCGTGACCACCCTCGTGGTACGCGATCACACGCTTCTCCGCGTCGGAGATGATGCGCGTCTTGCGTTCGGGACCGGCGATGACGCGGTCGATCGCCTCTTCGAGTTGCGTCATCCCGATATCCCTCAGGCCGGTGCGAGCCGAGAGCAGCGCGGCCTCGTTCATCAGGTTGGCGAGATCGGCGCCCGTGAAGCCGGGCGTGCGGCGGGCGAGCACGTCGAGGTCGACCTCCTTGGCGAGCGGCTTGCCCTTGGCATGCACGTTGAGGATCGCCCGGCGACCTTCGAGGTCGGGGCGGTCGACGACGATCTGGCGATCGAACCGACCGGGACGGAGCAGCGCCGGATCGAGGATGTCGGGCCGGTTGGTGGCCGCGACGAGGATGACGCCGACCTTGGTGTCGAACCCGTCCATCTCGACGAGCAGCTGGTTGAGCGTCTGCTCCCGCTCGTCGTGCCCGCCGCCGAGCCCGGCACCGCGGTGGCGCCCGACGGCGTCGATCTCGTCCATGAAGATGATCGCGGGCGCGCTCGACTTCGCCTGCTCGAAGAGGTCGCGCACCCGGCTGGCGCCGACGCCCACGAACATCTCGACGAAGTCGGAGCCCGAGATCGAGAAGAACGGCACGCCCGCCTCGCCGGCGACGGCCCGGGCCAGCAGCGTCTTGCCGGTGCCGGGCGGCCCGTAGAGCAGGACGCCCTTCGGGATCTTCGCCCCCATGGACTGGAACTTTTCCGGAGACTCGAGGAACTCCTTGATCTCCTGGAGCTCCTCGACCGCCTCGTCGGCGCCGGCGACGTCGGCGAAGGTGACCTTGGGCTGGTCCTTCGACACCGTGCGCGGCTTGGCCTTGCCGAACTGCATGACCCGGTTGCCACCACCCTGCATCGAGTTCATCACCCACAGGAACGCGACGATGATGAGGACGAACGGAGCGAAGTTGAGCAGCAGCGACCACACAACTGAGTCCTTGCGGTGCTTGACGTCGCGGGGCACGTGCGCTGCGCGCAGCTCGTTCAGGATGTTGGGAGCGTCCTCCTTGACGTAGCTCACCCTGTAGCGGCTTCCGTTCGCGAGCTGGCCCTTGATCTCGCTGTCGCGGTCGGAGATCTCGGCCGTTTTCACGTGTCCTGCGGCGACCTCGCGTTCCCAGGCGTCGAGGTGGAGCTCGTGGCTCTTGCTCCCGCCTTTCAGCCACGAGCTGGCCACCACCAGCACGACGAGCGCGATGAGGACCCAGAACGCGGCGCTGCGGAGGACTCGGTTCACGGCGTTACCAGGCTACTTACGGCTGTGCCCCCCGGTAGACGCAGACATAGGGGAGATTTCGGTACCTCTCCTCCACGTCGAGGCCGTAGCCGACGACGAACTCGGCCGGGATCCGGAAGCCCACGTAGCGAAGATCGGGCGCCTGCCGCTCGGGCCCGTCCTTCACGAGCAGGGCGCACACCTCGAGGCTGGCGGGGTTGCGCGCCTGCAGGTTGCGGTGCAGGTACGACAGGGTGAGGCCGCTGTCGACGATGTCCTCGACCACCAGCACGTCGCGGCCGCCCAGATCGGCATCGAGATCCTTCACGATGCGTACGACGCCGCTGGTCTTGGTGGCGCTGCCGTACGACGCCACCGCCATGAAGTCGAATCCGACGGGCAGGTCGATGGCGCGGGCGAGATCGCTCATGAAGACGAACGCACCCTTGAGCACGCCGACCAGCAGGGGTGGCCGCCCGGCGTAGTCGTCGGTTATCTGTTTCCCGAGGGCGGCCACCCGGTCACGCAGGTCGTCCTCGGATACGACGACCGGCCCGAGGTCGGGGTCGGCGTCCAGGACCATCGCTCGGACGTTATCCGTCCTCGATCCGGAGGCGCCCGCCCGTGCGCAGCACCCGCCGGCCGCCGCCCGCGTCGGCGGCGCGGGCGGCGCCGCGCGCCACCTGCAGCACGCGTTCGACGGTCGCGGCATCGGGCGGATGTCCGTGTGGCGCGAGCCAGCCGCGGACGGCGCGCCGGGCCAGCGCGACGGGCGCGGCCGCGAGGGCAGCGGCATCCGTGGGGTCGATCGCACTCGCCAGCTGGTCGAGCAGCCGGCCCTCGTCGCCCACCAGCTCGGCCTGACGCGCCACCACGGCGGCGACGTCGCGCCCGGCGATGTCGTCGAGCAGCGGGAAGAGCTCGTGACGCACGCGGTTGCGGCGGAATGCGCGATCGGCGTTGGTCGGGTCCTCGACTGGTACCAAACCGAGCTCGTCGCACAGCGCCCGCGTCTCGCGCCGACGGAGGCGGAGGAGCGGGTGCCGTTCGGGGTCCATGGCCGCGAGACCGTCGAGTCCCGCGCCCCACATGAGGTTGAGCAGGACGGTCTCGGCCTGGTCGTCGGCGGTGTGCCCAGTGAGCGCGTCGGGCGGGAGAACCGCGTAGCGCGCCTCGCGCGCCCGCGCTTCGAGGTTCGGGCCCGCGCTCACCGGCGCGCGGGCCGCGATGAACGCGGCACCGAAGCGGGACGCGGCCGCTCGTACGACGCCGGCCTCGCTGTCGGACCCAGGCCGCAGGCAGTGGTCGACGTGCACCGCGGTCACCTGGCAACCCGCCTCACCCGCGAGCACGAGGAGGGCGAGGGAGTCGGCGCCGCCCGAGACGGCGCAGGTCACGCTGGTGCCCGGTGCCGGGAACCGGCACCTACCGAGCAGGCGGCTCGCCGTCGAGCTCACCGGCGCGGGCGAGGGCGATCAGCTCGCGCACCGAGCGGGTGCCGAGCTTGCGCCCGATACGGCGCAGGCTGGCGTAGACGTTCGACCGGCTGACCGACAGCCGGGCGGCGGCCTCGCTCACCGACGGCGTCGTCGCTACCGCGTCGAGAAGCTCGCGCTGCTTGACCGAGAGCTCACTGGTGCGCTCGCGCGCGACGAGCGGCTCCGGAGCGGGCGCCGGTCCCTCGCGGGGGCGGTCGAGGCGGGTGAGGTGGGGCCGGGCTGAGTGGCCGGCGCCGTCGGCTCCGCTCTCGAGGCGGGCGAGGTCCTCGAGGGCCTGCGTCTGGGCCTTGCGCCGTTTCACCGGCTCGGGCTCGCCCTCGAGGGCGCGCTTGACCTCGTCACGCAGCTCGCCCAGCTCGAACGGCTTCGTGACGTACCGGATGGCGCCTTCGATCCCGCCACGGATGCGGTGCTGGCGGGCGTCGAGAGCCGTCACGATGAGGACGGGGATGGTCGAGACGTCGAGGTCGGTCTCGGCCTTGACCCGCTCGAGCACGGTCCAGCCGTCGACCCCCGGCATCATGATGTCGAGCACCATCACGTCGGGTGGCTCCGAGCGCACGCGCTCGAGCGCCTCCTCTCCGTCACGCGCGGTCAACACGCGGTGGCCGTCGAGCTCGAGGTTGATCTTCAGGAACGTGACGATGTCAGCGTCATCGTCGACGACGAGAACCGTTGCCATCTCCACGCACGACGTTACCGGTGAGTCGACTCCCGTGCGCCGACCCGTCCGATCCAGCTCGAAGGGTCGCGGATCTCGTCGAGCGTCGGGATGCACTCCGGGCCCTCCCATGCACGAGCCAGCAGCTCGGGGCCGCCGGCCTCCTCGACCGCGGCGATGAAGCGCTCCCCGAGCTCGTACTGCTTGAGCTTGGCCTCGATGCCCATGAGCTTCTGGATGTGGCGGGCGAGCGGTCGCTGCTGGGCCCGCCGCTGCCGGAGCACCCGGGCGAAGCGCTCGGCGTCGGGTACCCGCCCGGCGCCCGCGCGGTCCATGGTGACGTCGCCGTGGCCCTCGAGCAGGCTCATCAGGCCCTGGATCTGCTTGAGCAGGACCTGCTGCTCGGGAGACGCGAGCAGCGCGACGAGCCCTCCTTCGTCGAGCGGATTGCGGCCGGCGCGCACCTCCTCGACGGCGTGGCGCAGAGCGGCGGTGAAGCGCTTGGGGTCGGGGTCGACCGCCTCCAGATTGCGGCGCACGAGGCCGAGGAAGTGCTCCCGCATCCACGGCACGCCGGTGAACTGCGCCCGGTGGGTGACCTCGTGCAGCGCGACCCAGAGCCGGAACTGCCGCGGGGGGAACGCGAACCGCTTCTCGAGCGAGAGGATGTTGGGGCCGACGTAGTAGACGAGGTCCTGGTCGTCCTCGTCCTCGCCCTCCACCAGCAGCAGGTCGTACTGGCCGAGGACGCGCGTCGACATCCACCCGAGCAGGGTGCCCACCTCGACGCCCGCCACCGTGCGGCCGACCGGCGCCAGCGGGCCCGAGGCCATGCGGGGCCCCAGTCGCTCGGTGAGCGGCTGGAGCAGGCGGCGGAACGAGGCGATGTTCGCGCCCACCCAGCCGGCGCGGTCGGTGACGCGGGCCCGCGCCGGACCGGCGAGCGAACGCAGCCCGGTGGCCTCGGCGACGAGCTCTTCGGCCTCGGCCGTGAGCTCGGTGAAGTCGGGCTCGAGCGATGCGTAGTGATACGACTCGGCGAACGGCTCCCGGCCCCCCACGCGCACGGCGACCCGCTGCGCGAGGTCCCAGGCGACGGGGTCCGGCGCCGGGCCCTCGTCGTTGTTCTCGCTGTTGTTTTCGCTCATCGGGCGCCGCCTTCGGCGGCCGCCCCGCTGAGCGGGGCGCTCGGCCTGTTGGTTCGCTCGCTTTGCTCGCTCACTGGCGCGGGTACTTGGCGGAGACCACCTTCACGAGGTAGCCGGCCGTGATCGCCAGCACGGCGAGTACGGCACCGATCACGAGCACGGGCGAGATCCAGTAGGTCCACGGCTTGGCCGCCGCCTCCACGAATGCGGTCACAGGACGTCCTGCCCGAGCGCCTGCGCGATGCGGAGGCGGAGCGCTTCGGGTACCTCCTCGCGGCACCGCTGCGCCACGACCTGACGCAGCTCGACGGTGAAGTCGAAGGCGTCGCCACACGGCGGGCAGTCGTCGAGGTGGCCCTTGATGATGATCCGCCGTTCCTCGGTGAGCTCGCCGTCGAGGTAGACGTAGAGCGCCTCGAGCGCCTCGCGACACTCGTCGCCTGCCATCAGGCCTCCACCCGCTGCGCCAAATCAGCCACGCGTGGCCACCCCTCGCTCACCGACCAGGCCGCGTGCCCGGCCAAACTCGTACAACCGCTTCTCGAGCGCCCTTCTTCCGCGGTGCAGCCGGCTCATCACCGTACCGATGGGGATGTCGAGGATCTCGGCGATCTCCTTGTAGGAGAAACCCTCGACATCGGCGAGGAGCACGGCCATGCGGAACTGCTCGGGCAGCTCTTCGATCGCCTCCTTCACCTCACCCTCCGTCAGGTGGTCGAGCAGCTCGTCCTCGGCGCTGCGCCCGGCGGTCGCCCCCTCGAGCCCGCCGAGGTGCCGGTAGAGATAGAGATCCTCGACATCGTCGACGTCGGCCTGTTCGGGCCGCCGCTTCTTGGCCCGGTACGCATTGATGTAGGTGTTGGTGAGGATCCGGTAGAGCCACGCCTTGAGGTTGGTGCCCGCCTCGAAGCTCGCGAACGCGCGGTACGCCTTGAGATAGGTCTCCTGCACCAGGTCCTCGGCGTCCGCCGGGTTGCGCGTCATCCGCAGCGCGGCCGTGTAGAGCGACGACATCAGCGGCATCGCCTGCTCCGCGAACGTCGCCGGATCGGCCATGACAGGCACCATACCGGTTAGAGCCGGAACTCCTCCCGCAGTCCTTCGACGAAGCGGTGGAAGGCGATGTGGTCGGAGCGCAGCGTGCGGCGCTCGCCGTCCTTCTCCACCGTGACGGCGTCGGCGTCCCGCGCCTCCTCCAGCGCCACCGGCGTCCAGCCCTGCTCGTAGATCAGGCCGCGCAGCTCGTCGAGGGCAGGATCGTCCCCCCAGCCGGCCACCGTCTAGGCGCCCGAGGCGGCCCGGGCGTCGCCGTCGAGGTAGGCGGCAGCGGTGGCGTGACCGCGCGCCATGAGCTCCCGCGAGCGACGGAAGTCGTTGTACCGGAGGTTCCCGGGGTCGACGGCGGGAAGCTTGACCAGCTCGACGCCGTCGGGCGGGGCGTCGGCCTCGCTGAAGAACCGGTGGTTGCGCGCGATCGAGAACGCCTGGAGCAGCACGTCGACGGGCCGCCGAGGCTGCGCCCGGGGTCGCGTGAAGTTGCCCGGGTGGAGGACATAGACGCTCGGTGACTGCAGCTCGAAGGCCCGCGACATCGGCACGTTGTCGACGACACCGCCGTCGATGAACATGTCGCCATCGAGCTCGACGGGCGGGAACACGCCCGGGAGCGCGGCCGAGGCGAGGATCGGTTCGATCACCGGCCCGGTCGAGAACCAGACCTCGCGACCGCTGCGCAGCGAAGTGGCCACGACGTGGAGCGGGACCGCAGCCTCCTCGAACGTCCGATAGGGCAGCGCACGCTCGATGAGCTGGCGCATACCGTCGTTCGACTGCATGGAGACGCGGCGGCGGGCGAGCAGCAGGAAGCCCGACAGGCTGTGGTTCGGCCCGAACAACGCGTTGGCATCGAGTTCGAGCCAGATGCGCTCGAGTCGCGCCACGCCCTCGGGGCTCGGGTCGGCGGCCATCGCCGCCGCGTTGAGCGCCCCGACCGAGCAGCCGATGAGCACGTCGGGCCGGATGTCCCGCTCGAGCAGCGCCCGCAGCATCCCCACCTGAACCGCCCCGAGGTTCCCGCCGCCCCCGAGGACGAACGCGGTGCGCGGGCGGTGATGGGGCCACAGGTGCAGGTATCGGATGGGCATGGCGCTGCCTCCAGAAGCGGCGCTGTCTCCAAAAGCTCTGTCTCCAGAGGGAGCATGCGCCCCAGAGGGGGACGAATGCCATGACCCGCCCGGACCATTTTCTCCCGGCCCCGACGGACTAGCGCGACCTACCCGCCGGGGGATGCGAGCCGCGTCACCGTCGCCGTCAGCTCCTCGGGGTCGTAGGGCTTCGTGAGGTAGGCGTCGACGCCGAGCGCCCGTGCCCGCCGCTCGCTGTAGCTGTCGTCTCGAGCCGTGAGCACCACGATGCGCGGGCGCGAGCTCCCGAGATTGAGCAGCACGTCGAACCCGTCGACCCACGGCATCATCAGGTCGAGCACGACCACGTCGAAGGCCTGCTCCATCAGCGTGTCGAGCACGTAGCGGCCGTCCTCGGCGACGACCACCTCGTGGCCGTCCTGCTCGAGGTTGGCCATCAACAGCTGAGCCAGGGGCTTGTCGTCCTCCGCGACGAGGATGCGGGCCACGCCAGGCAGTCTCGCGCGTAGCGCTCAGCGAGTCCGACAATGCAGCCGGTACAGGACGTGGCGAAGGATGGGGCTGTCCGGGGCGAGGCGAGGGTGGTCGAAGTCGTCGACCGGGTCGTGGGTCATCCCGAGGCGCTCCATCACCGCCCGCGACCGCCGGTTGGCGACCGCAGTGAACGACACGACCTCGGCCAGCCCGACGTCGCCGAACGCGAACGCCAGCGCAGCCCGGGCGCCCTCGGTCGCGTAGCCACGACCCCAGTGCTCACGCGCCAGCCGCCAGCCGACCTCGACCGCGGGCGTGAAGTGGGCGTCGAACGGCACGACCGACACCCCGACGAAGCCGATGAAGCTCGCGCCGTCCACCACCCCGACGGCCCACAGCCCGAACCCGTGCTGGTCGAAGTGCTTCTCGATGCGGTCGATGAGGCCGTCGCTCTCGCTGCGCGTGAGCGTCGACGGGAAGAGCTCCATCACGACCGGGTCGGCATTCAAGGCCGCGAACGGCTCGCGGTCGTCGTCGCGCCACCGCCGCAGCATCAACCGGTCGGTGGTGAGCATGAGAGCCCGAGGTCGGACTCGAACCGACGACCTGCTCATTACGAGTGAGCTGCTCTACCGACTGAGCTACCCGGGCGCGGTGGGCGAGTATGGCATGCTCGCCCTCGCCTCCTCGCACGCCGAGAGGCGCATCAGCAGGGCCTGCAGCAGCAGCGCCTCGTTCGGGTTGCGCTCCGACAGCTCGTGGGCCGCCTCGTGGATGGCGGTGACCGCGTCGAGCGCGGCGCGTGCAACGGCGGGCGGGCCGGTGGCGAGCACGTCCCGGTAGACACCCTCGAGCACGGCGAGCCCGAACCGCAGCTCGTCAGTGCGCAGTCGCCGCGACTCGCGCTTGTGCCGGTCGTCGAGGTCGCGCCGACCGGCGCCGCGCTCGCCGTAGCGCTCGGCCCGCTCCTGCAGCGCCTCTCGCTCTGCTTCGTGGCGCGCCTCGAGCGGTGCCGTCGACGCCTCGGCGAGCAGGTCGCGCAGCTCGAGGGCGAGTGTCGCGGCCGCAGCGCCGGTGCCGTCGAGGCGCGCGGGCACGGAGCGCCACATCTCGAGACGACCCGCGAAGCCAGCGTCGGACGCGAGGAGGCGGGCCCGGTCGGCGCGGCCACCCGAGGCACGCGCCGCCGTCTCGGCGGTCTCACGGTCGACTCCCTCGGCAACGAGCGCGTCGACGAGGTGCGGTTCGGGCACCGGACCAAGGTCGATGCGCACGGCGCGCGATGCGATCGTGACGAGCTCGGGCGGGACGTCCTCGGCGAGGATGACGAAGAACGTGCTCGAGGGGGGCTCCTCGACGGTCTTCAGCAGCTTCGGCCCGACCTGCGGGTGCACGCGCTGGAACTCGGTGAGCAGCATCACCCTGCGGGCGCCCTCGGCGGGGCTCAGGCTCGCCTGGCGGATGATCTCGTCGGCCTGCTTGGCCAGGATGAAGTTGCCCTCGGGCTCCACCACCACGAGGTCGGGGTGCAGCTCGGCACGGGCGAGCGTGCAGTCGCGGCACTCGCCGCAGCCACCTCGGGAGCAGAGCAGCATGGCCGCGAACGAGCGCGCCGCGGCGCGCTTGCCGCTGCCGGCGGGACCGACGAGCAGGTAGGCGTGCACGGGCGACCGCGCCGCGGCCCGCAACTGCGCGACGGCGCGCTCCTGCCCGATCACGTCGTCGAACAGCGCCGTCACGAAAAGAATGCCTCCGACACCTTGCGCACGCGCGCCGCGACCTCTTCGACGCTGCCGGTGCCGTCGACGACCGCCCACCGCTCCGGCTCGGCAGCCGCAAGGGCCCGGAATCCCTCGGCGACCCGTTCGTGAAAGCCGGCCTCTTCGGCCTCGAGGCGGTCGGGTGCGGTCGTCTGGCGGGAGTGGGCGACGTCGGGCGGGACGTCGAGGAGGATCACCAGGTCGGCCTCGATGCCGTCGGTCGCCCACGCCGACAGACGACGCAGCTCGTCGACGTCGAGACCCCGCCCGAAGCCCTGGTAGGCGAGCGAGGAACCGGTGAAGCGGTCGCTCACGACGTCGCGACCGGCGGCGAGCGCGGGACGCAGTACCTCGGCGGCGTGTTGGGCACGGTCGGCCGCGAGAAGCAACGCCTCCGCCCGCGGGTCGAGCGCTTCGAGCGCGGCGTCGAGGACGACCGCGCGAATACGCCGGCCGACCGGCGTGGCGCCCGGCTCGTGTGTCACGACCGCGCCGAGTGCCTCGGCGAGGAGCTGCGCCTGTGTCGACTTGCCGCACGCCTCGCCGCCCTCGAGCACGATCAGCCGGCCGCGCCGAGTCACGTGGTCACCGTCTGACGGCCGCGCAGGGCGCGGGCCGCGAGCAGCCCGGCGGCGAGGATGATCAGAGCGCCGAGCCAGAGCGCGAGCCGCTCGCCCGGGAGCGCGATACCCAAGCTGCCGAGGTGAACCCTCCGATGCACGAGGCTCTTCGAGGCGTCGTCGAGCGGCGAGACGAGGAGCGGCGTGACCGTGAGTGCGAACAGCAGGCAGAAGCGGATGAGCGTGTAGAGGGCGGCGAAGATCCGGCCGCGCAGCTCGTCCTCGACGTTCTCCTGCAGGATCGTGAACCCGATGACGTAGACGGACCCACCGGCCGCGCCGAGGAAGACGACGAACGCCATGGCCGCCGGCAACGACGACATGGAGGCGCCGAGGAAGAGCAGGACACCTCCGACGAGGACGCTGATGGTGAAGATGCGCTCGCGCGGGAGCCGCTTCTGGATCGCCGACAGGCTCACCACCCCGACGGCCATGCCGGTGCCGAGCGCGGTGAGGAGGAGCCCGAAGCCGGCGGGGCCGCCGTGGAGGACCTTCTTGGAGAATGTCGGGCCCAGCGGGATGACCATCCCTCCGCCCATCAGGCCCGTGCCGATGCCGATCATCACCGCCCGTACGACGCGGTTGGTCCGGATGAACTGCCAGCCCTCCTTGACCTCGCTGATCGTGGCGGTCAGGTCGATACGGCCCTTGTCGTGCCCGTGCCGCTTCGCCAGCGTGAGCGTGGAGATCAGCGCGGCGGACGTGAAGAACGTGAGCACGTCGGCGTAGATGGCGATCGACTCGTGGTTCACCCTGAGCACGTGCAGCGCGTGGTAGTGCCCGAGCCAGTCGGCCACCGTGGCGAGGAAGGCGAAGATGAGGCTTCCGGGCACGAACGTGCCGTAGGCCGCCACGAGCGAGAGCGAGTTGACCGTGGTCAGCTGGTCGGCCTCCACCAGGTTGGGCACCGACGCGTCCTTGGCCGGCGACCAGAGCAGCGACAGAACCTCCATCGCCAGTGACGCGAGGAACAGGCCCCACACGGTGTGGATGAACGGCAGCGTCGCCAGCACGAGCCCGCGTCCGATGTCGCAGGCGACCATCACCCGCTTGCGATCCCAGCGGTCGACGAGCACACCGCCGACCGACGCGAGGAAGAACCCCGGGATCATGCGCGCGCTCATCACCAGGCCGACTGAGCCCGGCCCCCCGCCGATCCGCGCTGCCAGCGCCAGGATCGCGAACAGCCCGACCCAGTCGCCGAGCGACGACACGACCTGCGCCACCCAGAGACGGAAGAACGCGCCGGACCCGAACAGGCGCAGCGAGCGGCGTTGCTCGAGCGCCTCCGCCACCTGATCGGTGGTGAGGTCGTGCGACGCGGGGGCATGGAACTGCTCGAGTTGAGCGGCCAGCGGGTCGCGCTCTGGCATCTGCCTCAGCGTAAGCCGGTCAGGCGGCGATCAAGCGGTCTTGGGAGGCCGCTTGGCGACCTTCGCCGTGCCCGAGGGCTTCTTTGTCCGCCTCGTCTTCCGAGCCGGGCCCTTCGCGCGGCGGACCGCGAGCAGGTCGGCCCCCCGCTCGGGCGTCAACGTCTCCACGACCTCGTCCTTGGGAACGGACGCGTTGGTCTCGCCGTCGGTCACGTAGGGCCCGTAGCGGCCTTCCTTGACCACCATGTCGCGACCGGTCGCCGGGTCGGGCCCCAACTCGCGGATCGGCGCGGCGGTCGCCTGCCCCCTGCGACGTCGCGGCTGCGCCAGCGCGGCCAGTGCCTCGTCGAGGGTCAAGGTGAAGAGCTGGTCCTCGGACTCGATGCTGCGGCTCTCCTTGCCCTTCTTGACATAGGGCCCGTACCGGCCGTTCTGGACGGTGATCTCCTCGCCGTCGGCGGGATCGACCCCGATCACCCGAGGCAACGAGAGCAGCCGCAGCGCTTCGTCGAGCGTGACGGTGTCGAGGGCCATGGTCTTCAGGATCGACGCCGTCTTCGGCTTCTTGCGCGAGCCGGCCTCGGCCTCGCCGAGCTGCACGTAGGGCCCGTAGCGCCCGGCCCGGGCGAAGACGGGGAGCCCGGTCTCCGGATCGGTGCCGAGCTCGCGGTCGCCGCTCGGCGCCTCGAGCAACTCGACGGCCCGCTCCACGGTCAGCTCGTCGGGTGGGAGGTCGTCGGGGATGCCGGCGGTGTCGTCACCGCGCTGGAGGTAGGGCCCGTAGCGCCCGACGCGCACGACGATGGGCGTCCCGTTGTCGGCGCCGATCGTGATCGAGTTGACCTCGCGGGCGTCGATCTCGCCCAGACGGCTGGCAACGATCGTCTTGAGCCCGGGCTGGCCGTTCCCGAAGTAGAAGCGCGTGAGCCACGGGACCGCCTCCTCCTCGCCCGTGGCGATCTCGTCGAGGTCGTCCTCCATCCGGGCGGTGAAGGCGTAGTCGACGAGATCGGCGAAGTGCTGCTCGAGCAACGACACCACCGAGAAGGCGGTGAACGACGGCACGAGGGCGGCGCCCTTCTTCCACACGTAGCCGCGGTCCTGGATGGTCTCGATGATCGAGGCGTAGGTCGACGGCCGGCCCACGCCGAGCTCCTCGAGCGCCTTGACGAGTGAGGCCTCGGTGTAACGCGGCGGTGGCTGCGTCTCGTGGCCGCGCTCCTCGAGCGACAACGCCCGCACCCGGTCGCCGACCACGAGCGCGGGCAGGCGGACCTCACGGTCCTCGAGCTCGGCGTCGGGGTCGTCGGAGCCTTCGACGTAGGCCCGTAGGAACCCGGGAAACGTGATCACCTTGCCGCTCGCCGCGAACTCCACGTCCTCGCCGGCGGGTGACGTCGCACCGAGCCGCACCTGCGCGCTGCGACCCGCGGCGTCGGCCATCTGCGACGCGACGGTTCGCTGCCACACGAGCTCGTAGAGCGCGAGCTCGTCGCCGTGGAGCTCGCGGCGCAGCTGCTCCGGCGTGCGGAACGCATCGCCGGCCGGCCGGATCGCCTCGTGGGCCTCTTGGGCGTTGCGCACCTTCTTCTCGTACTGCCGCGGCCGGTCGGGAACGTAGTCGTCGCCGTAGAGCCGGCGGGCCTGGTCGCGAGCGGCAGTGATCGCCGTGTCCGACAGCGTCGTGCTGTCGGTGCGCATGTAGGTGATGTAGCCGCTCTCGTAGAGCCGCTGGGCCACGCGCATGGCGCGCTGCGACGAGAACCGCAGCTTCCGCGCCGCCTCCTGCTGGAGCGTCGAGGTCATGAAGGGTGGGTAGGGCGACCGCCGGTAGGGCTTCTCCTCGACGGACCGGACCTCGAAGTCCGCGTCCCGCAGGCCGGCGGCCAACGCTCGCGCTCGCTCCTCGTCGACCACGACCGCGTCGTCGCGCGTCAGCCGTCCGGCCTGGTCGAAGTCGCGCCCGGTGGCGAGGCGCCGGCCGTCGAGGGCGACGATCGCGGCCGCGAACGTGGGACTCTCAGCCTCTTTCTCCATCACGCCTTCGACGTCCCAGTACGACGCGGCCCGGAACTGCATCCGCTCCCGCTCGCGCTCCACCACGATGCGCGTCGCCACGCTCTGCACGCGGCCGGCCGACAGCTTCGGCATCACCTTCTTCCAGAGCACCGGCGAGACCTCGTATCCGTAGAGGCGGTCGAGGATGCGCCGCGCCTCCTGAGCGTCGACGAGGCGGCGGTCGAGCTCCCGCCAGTCGTCCACCGCCTGACGGATCGCCTGTTGCGTGATCTCGTGGAACACCATGCGTTTCACCGGCACCTGGGGCCCGAGCACCTCGAGCAGGTGCCAGGCGATCGACTCGCCCTCGCGGTCCTCGTCGGTCGCGAGATAGAGCTCGCTCGCGTCCTTCAGCAGGCTGCGCAGCTTGGCCACCTGCTGGCGCTTCTCGCTGGACAGCACGTAGAGCGGTTTGAACCCGTTGTCGACGTCGACACCGAGGCGTGCCCAGGGCTCGTTCTTGTAGGCGGCAGGCACGTCGGCCGCCCGGCGGGGCAGGTCGCGAATGTGCCCGATCGACGACTCCACGACGAAGTCGCGGCCGAGGAAGCCGGCGATGGTGCGCGCCTTTGCGGGCGACTCGACGATCACGAGGGGCTTGGGCATCTCTTTTCCGAGCGTTGGCAGGCCGGCGGCCGAATGTCAAACCGCGCACCAGGGCTACCCTCGCCCGGCGTGGACCCCCGCCACCTCATCTCGACGTTCGGCACGGTGGGCGTCGTCGCCATCATCTTCGCCGAGACGGGGCTGCTCGTGGGGTTCTTCCTGCCCGGCGACTCGCTGTTGTTCACCGCCGGCCTGCTGTCCGCGCCCAGCGTGCACAAGCCCGTCCACCTCAACCTGGCCGTCGTCCTGCCGGGCGTGTTCGTCGCCGCCGTGGTGGGCGCGCAGGTCGGCTACCTCATCGGCCGCAGGGCCGGTCCGGCGGTGTTCCGCCGGCCTGAGTCGCGGCTGTTCAAGCGCGAGTACGTGGACCGGGCGCGGGCGTTCTTCGACGACCACGGCGCCAGGACGATCGTGCTGGCGCGGTTCATCCCCGTGGTCCGGACGTTCGCCAACGTGCTGGCCGGCGCCGCCCGGATGGAGCCGCGCACCTTCACGAGGTTCAACCTGGCGGGCGGCTTCGTGTGGAGCATCGGCATCACCCTCGCCGGCTACTTCCTGGGCCGGACGGTGCCGAACATCGACCGGTACCTGCTCCCGGTCGTCGCCGTGATCGTCGTCCTCTCGGTCGTGCCAGTGGCCCTGGAGGCGCGTCGCCGCACCCGGGCCGCCTGAGGCTCAGAGCCGCTGCTTCACCTCGAGCAGGCGGTCGCGGAGCTCGTGCTCCTCGTGGCCGAGGTCGTAGATCCACCGGTCGATCGCCGCCCGCAGCGTGGAGCTCGCGTCACCCGAAGCGGGTGCGGAGTTGGCCACGTCCACGGCCGAATCGGTACCAGCGTCGAGGCCCGCGGTCTTGCGCTTCGAGAACGCGATGGCGACGGCCAGCACCACGAGGGCGATGGCCGCGATCGTGTAGCGCTCGCCGGTGTGGTGCTGGGTGCGGATGATCGCCGGCAGGATCAGCAGCGACACCAGGTTCATGACCTTGATCAGCGGGTTCAAGGCAGGGCCCGCGGTGTCCTTGAACGGGTCGCCGACGGTGTCGCCGATGACCGCCGCCTTGTGGGCCTCCGATCCCTTGCCGCCCTCGTGTCCGTCCTCGATGTACTTCTTGGCGTTGTCCCACGCTCCCCCCGAGTTCGAGAGGAACACCGCCATGAGCTGGCCGGTGAGGATGACCGCGGCCAGGAAGGCGCCGAGGGCGAAGTAGTTGATGCCGAAGCCGATGATGACGGGGGTCAGCACCGCGAGCAGCGCCGGCGTGGCCAGCTCCCGCAGCGAGGCGGCCGTGCAGATGTCGATGACGGCGCCGTACTCGGGCTTCTCGGTGCCGTCCATGATCCCCGGGTGCTCGCGGAACTGCCGCCGCACCTCCTGCACGACAGTGCCGGCGGTGCGGCCGACGGCCCGGATGGCGAGGGCCGAGAAGAGGAACGCGATCGAGCCGCCGATGAGCATGCCGATGAACGTCTTGGGCTCGGCCACGTTGATCTGGGTCAGCGGGTGGCGGAACAGGGCCGTGCCCGTCTCCTTCAGGTTGAGCTCACTGCCGATCGTCTCGATGAACGACGCGAACAGCGCCACCGCCGCGATGACAGCCGAGCCGATGGCGAACCCCTTCGTGATGGCCTTGGTGGTGTTGCCGACGGCGTCGAGGCTCACCATGATCCGCTCGGCCTCGTCGCTGAACTCGCCCGACATCTCGGCGATGCCGGCGGCGTTGTCGGCGACGGGACCGAAGGTGTCCTCCGACACGACGACCCCGGTCGTGGCGAGCATGCCCATGCCGGCGAGGGCGACGAGATAGAGCGAGAACTGGATGTTGCCCTGGCCGAGCGCGGTGGCGACGGCGACGGCGACGGCGATGGCGACGATCGACCACACGGTCGACTCGAGGCCCACGCTCATGCCCGAGAGCACCGTGGTCGCGGGGCCGGTGCGCGCCGCTTCGGCGATCTCCTGCACCGGTGCCGTCTCGGTGGAGGTGAAGTACTCGGTCAGCCGGCTCACCACCTGGGCGAGGACCAGCCCCACCACCACGGCCCAGAAGACCCGCAGGTTGTGCACGTAGAACTGGGCCACGAGGAAGGTGCCGATCACCGTGAGGGTGCCGGCAGTGATGAAGCCCCGGTTGATCGGCGCCATCGCGGTGCGGTCGCGCGGCGTCGCCCGCACCATGTAGACGCCCACGATCGAGGCGAGCACACCGATGGCACGGGCGATCAGCGGAAAGATCACGCCGAGCGCCCACTTGCTCGGGTCGTGCGGGTAGATCGACTTGAAGGCGGCGAACCCGAGGATGATCGAGGCGACAAGAGTGACCTCGTAGGACTCGAACAGGTCGGCGGCCATGCCGGCGCAGTCGCCCACGTTGTCGCCCACGTTGTCGGCGATCACCGCCGCGTTGCGGGGGTCGTCCTCGGGGATGCCCACCTCGATCTTGCCCACCAGGTCGGCGCCGACGTCGGCGGCCTTGGTGAAGATGCCGCCCCCCACCCGCATGAACAGGGCCAGGAGCGAGCCGCCGAACCCGAAGCCCACCAGGATGGCGGTGGCGCTGTTCTGGAACAGCATGATGATCGTGGTCGCCCCGAGGAGCCCGAGGCCGACGGTGAACATGCCGGCGATGCCGCCGGTACGGAACGCGACCTTGAGGGCGTCTGGGAGCGAGCCGTTGCGCGCCGCCGCCGCGGTGCGCACGTTGCCCCGCACCGCGAGGCTCATGCCGGTGAAGCCGGTGACCCCCGACATCAGGCAACCGGCGAGGAATGCAGCGGTACGGAACACGCCCGACTGCACGAAGCTGAGTGCTTCGTGGTGGCCGTCGGGCTTCAGCACCTTGGTGGAGGTGATGAACACGAGGACGGCGAGGGGCACGAGGATCATTGCGATCGTGCGGAACTGCCGCCGGAGGTAGGCCATCGCCCCCTCCTGGATGGCGGCGGCGATCTCGCGCATCTTGGGCGTCCCGGTGTCGGCCGCGAGCGTCGCCCGCATCAGGACGAACCCGACGCAGATCGCGAGGATCGCGGTGATCATCGAGAAGACCAGCCAGAACCACTCGCCGCCGCCGAGGCGGAACGCCTGGTAGCCGCCCTCGCCGGCGAGCACGTGCATCATCGACAAGAGCTCTCTGGTCGCTTCATGGCGGCAGAAACTAGTTCGGCGGCTGCGACGCGAGCCTCTCCACGCTGGCAATGAGCCGCTCGACGGCGCTCGTGAGGTCCTCGGTCGTG
>VAXF01000159.1 GCA_005888395.1 Actinomycetota bacterium
GCGGCTACGAGATGCTTGGCGATGATCGGCCGCGACAGCGACGAGACGAGTGGATAGCGGCCCTCGTACAGCGCGTTCGCCTTCAGGGCGGGGGCGACGAAGTCGCGCGCGAACTCGTCACGCAGATCCGCGACGATCGCCTCGACCGCTCCCGCGGCAAGGGCGCGCTCCCGGATCGCGTCGAAGTCGCCGCCCTGTCCGACGTCGGCGGCAAGAGCGACCACTTCGACGCTCCATTCCTCGGCCATCCAGCGGACGGCGACCGAGGTATCGAGACCACCGCTGTACGCGAGGACCACTCGTTTGGCCATGTCGTTGTCTCCTTACAGCCCGGCCAGGGCCGAGAGCTTCTTGGCCACGGCGACGCCGCCGACCTTCTCGGTGCAGACCACGAACAGGGTGTCGTCGCCCGCGACCGTACCGAGCACGCCGGGCACCGAGGCACGGTCGAGCGCCGACCCCACAACGTGGGCCGAACCGGGTGGCGTGCGCAGCACGACGATGTTGCCCGAGTGGGCGACCTCGTTGAGCCACTCCCCCAGGACTCGCCGCAGGTGGTCGTCGGACGCGGGCCGCTCCTCGAACTGCGGGATGGCGTACACCGTCTCGCCACCCGGCGCCCGCACCTTGACCGCCCCCAGCTCCTCGAGGTCGCGTGACACGGTTGCCTGGGTCGCCACCACCCCGTCGGCGGCCAGCAGCTCGACCACCTCCCCCTGACTCCCCAGTCGGTGATGCTCGAGCAGCTTGGCGATGCGGTGCTGGCGCTGCGCCTTCGCCGATCTGGTCACGGCCGCGCTCCCAAGAGGAACAGCAGCAGGCCACGCTGCGCGTGCATGCGGTTCTCCGCCTCGGCCCACACCAGGCTCTGCCGGCCGTCGACCACGCCGGCGCTCACCTCTTCACCGCGATGCGCGGGCAGGCAGTGCAGGAACACCGCATCGGGCGCGGCGCGCGCCATGAGCTCCTCGTCGACCGTGAACCCGGCAAAGGCGCGCCGGCGCTCGCTTGCCTCGGCCTCCTGGCCCATCGACGCCCACACGTCGGTGACGACGACCTCGGCGCCCTGCGTGGCCATCTGCGGGTCGTTGGTGACCTCGACCGCGCCACCCAGCGCGCGCGCCCGCTCCGCGACGGCGCGCGGCGGCTCGAACCCCGGCGGCGTCGCCACCCACAGGTCCATGCCGGCAAGCCCACCCGCGAGCAGCAGCGAGCGGCACACGTTGTTGCCGTCGCCCACCCACGCCACGCGGCGTCCTTTCAGGTCCCCGAAGCGCTGCCGGATGGTGAGCAGGTCGGCCAGGGCCTGGCACGGATGAGCGTCGTCGGAAAGCAGGTTGACGACGGGGACCGAGCTCGCTGCCGCGATCCGCTCGATCTTCTGGTGCTCGAACACACGCGCCGCGATCAGCGCGTGATAGCACGACAGGGTGCGGGCCACGTCCTCGGCGGTCTCGCGCGTGTCAATGCCGACCTCGTCACCGGTCATGGTCACCGGATGACCCCCGAGCTGCACCACCGCCATCTCCATCGAGTTGCGGGTGCGGTTCGACGGCTTCTCGAACAACAGGCCCACGCCCCTACCGGCCAGGACCGCTTCGGGCGCGGGGTCGTCGGCAAGGTCGAGCACCGCCGCCAGCTCGGCCGCCGACAGGTCGTCGACCTCGAGGAGGTGGCGTACCTCCGTCACGCGCCGAGGACCTTGGCGAGGATGGCGACGGCGGCGTCGACCTCGTCGTCAGCGACGAGCAGCGACGGTGCGAGCCGCAGCGCGCGCTCGGACACAGGGTTCACCACGAGCCCGGCGGCGAGCGCGGCCGCGGCCACCTCGCGCGCGTCGGCCGACTCCAGCTCGGCGCCCACCAGCAACCCCAGGCCGCGCACCTCCTTCACACCCGCAAGCGCGGCGAGCGCGCTTGCCAGCCGTGCGCCGGCGGCGGCGGCGCGGGCGGGCACGTCCTCGTCCTCCATCACCTGGAGCACGGCGCGGGCCGCCGCGGTGGCCAGCGGCTGACCACCGAACGTGGTCGCATGGTCGCCAGGACGGAAGGCGTCGGCCACCTCGGCACGCGCCCAGCACGCACCGATCGGGACGCCGTTGCCGAGGGCCTTGGCCATCGTCACCACGTCCGGCTCGACGCCGAAGTGCTGGAACCCGAACCACTTCCCCGTACGGCCGAGACCGGTCTGCACCTCGTCGACCATGAGCAGCACCCCACGTTCGTCGCACAGCCGCCGTACGCCCTGGAGGTACTCGGGCGTCGCCGGGTTCACGCCGCCCTCCCCCTGTACGGGCTCGAGCAGTACCGCGGCGACGACGGATGCGTCGAGCGAGGCCTCGAGCGCGTCGAGATCCGCCCACGCGACGTGGCGGAAGCCTTCCGGGAGGGGTTGGAACGCCTCGTGCTTCTCGGGCTGGCCGGTGGCGTGGAGCGTGGCCAGCGTGCGCCCGTGGAACGAGCCGTAGGCGCTCACCACCGCGTACCGGCCCGGGCCCGCCCACCGCCGGGCGAGCTTGATCGCACACTCGTTGGCCTCCGCGCCGGAGTTGCAGAAGAACACCCGGCCACCGCCGCCGATCAGCCGGTCGAGCGTGGCCGCCACCTCGGGACCGACCGTGGTGCCGTAGAGGTTGGACACATGCAGGAGGGTGCGCGCCTGCTCGCACACCGCCTCGGCCACCGCCGGATGCGCATGGCCGAGCGAGGTGACGGCGATCCCGCTCAGGAAATCGAGGTACTCGTTGCCGTTGTCGTCCCACAGTCTCGAGCCCGCGCCGCGCACGAACGTCACGGGCGGGACCGGGTACGTGTTCATGAGCGTGGTGGTGTTCAAGGCATCACCATCGTGCCGATGCCCTCGTTGGTGAAGACCTCCAACAAGAGCGCGTGGGGCAACCGGCCGTCGAGGATGTGCGCCCGGCCGACGCCACGGCGTACTGCCTGCACGCACGACGCGACCTTCGGGAGCATCCCGCCGCGCAGCTCGCCGGCGTCGACCATGGCCTCGAGCTCCCCGGCCGACACCGCCGAGATCAACGTCGCCGGGTCGTGCTCGTCGCGCCGGAGCCCCTCGATGTCGGTCAGGTACACCAGCTTCTCTGCCTCCAGCGCCGACGCGATCGCACCGGCGGCGGTGTCCGCGTTGATGTTGTAGGCCTGTCCCTGCGCATCGCTCCCGATGCTGGCGACGACGGGGATCAGCTCTTCGCTCAGCAGCCGCCGGAGGATGTCGGGGTTCACCGCCTCGACGTCGCCCACGAACCCCAGCTCCGGCGAGCGCGCGCTCGCGGTGATCAGGCCCGCGTCCTCGCCCGAGAGCCCGACGGCGAGCGGGCCGTGCACGTTGATGGCGCCGACGATGTCGCGGTTGACCTTGCCCACCAACACCATGCGCGCGATGTCGAGCGTGTCGGCGTCGGTTACGCGCAGGCCGTTGCGGAACTCGGGCGCCTTGCCCAGCCGCTCCATCAGGGAGCCGATCTGCGGTCCACCACCGTGGACGACCACGGTTCGCATGCCGACCGATCGCATGAGGGCGACGTCCTGGGCGAAGGAGGCAAGGTCGCCGGACACGGCACCGCCGTACTTCACGACCACGACCTTGCCCCAGAAGCGCCGGATATAAGGAAGCGCCTCGGCCAGCACGCCGGCCTTCTCACCCGCGTGCAACGTGGTCACGACGTCTTCGCGTTCTCGTCGATGTAGGCGTGGGTGAGGTCGTTGGTGAGCATGCTCGCCGCCGACACACCGAGCCCGAGGTCGGCGGTGACCTCCACGTGACGGCCGGCGAGATGGTCCTTCACCGCCGCCTCGTCGTGGCCAGTGGCAATGCCGCCACTGCAGACCACCGTGGTGCCGTACGCGACCGACACGCGGTCGGGGTCGAAGGCGACGCCGGCGCTGCCGAGCTCGCTGACGATGCGCCCCCAGTAGGGATCGGCTCCGAACAGCGAGCACTTCACGAGCTGGCTCTCGGCCACCTTCCGGGCCGCCTGGCGAGCGTCGTCGACGGACGCCGCGCCCCGCACCAGAACACGAACCACCTTGGTCGCGCCCTCGGCGTCGGCGCACATCTGCTCGGCCAGGTCGACGCATGCCGTTGTCAAAGCGGCCGTGAGGGCAGGCGGCGTCGCGGCCGAGCCACGGCCGTTGGCCAGCACGATCACCGTGTCGTTGGTCGAGGTGCAGCCGTCGACACTCAGGGTGTTGAAGGAGGCGGCGACCGCATCCGCCAGCGCCGGCGCGAGCAACTCGGCCGGGGCCGCGGCGTCGGTCGTCAGCACGGCGAGCATCGTCGCCATGTTCGGTGCGAGCATCGCCGCACCCTTGGCCATGCCGCCGACGACGAAGCCCTCGCCGCGCACGAGCGTCTCCTTGCGCACCGTGTCGGTCGTGCGGATCGCCTCGGCTGCCTGGGTGCCGCCCTCGGGCGAGAGCGCGCCGACGAGGGGGACCACGCCCTGCTCGATCGCGTCGATCGGCAGCGGGATGCCGATGAGCCCGGTCGAGCAGACGAGGACCGCCGACGGATCGCACCCCAGGCGTTCGCCCACCAGCTCGCACGCGCGCTCGGCATGGCGGCGACC
>VAXF01000160.1 GCA_005888395.1 Actinomycetota bacterium
TTGGCATCGGTGCGCTGCGCAACGTTGTTGTGTGGCATTCGTCGCAATCCGCCCTCCGACACGTACCTCGACTACGCGCGGCCGGGCCTCCACGACGACCCGGCCGTCGTTGTTGTAGGTAAGACTGATGCCCAGCTCGCGGTAGACGGCCGCCTTGTCGGCCGGGTCGGCGTCGGCGAGGGTCGCGACGATGTCTTTGAGGCTGGCGACGAGTGTCTTGACGTCGGCGGTCGTGAGTTTTGGACCGGTTGAGTTGGCGGCTCCGAGCTGCTGTTCGAGACGCCGCCGGCGTTGCATCGTGTCGGCGATCGAGCGGCCGCTTCACGAAGACACGCCGAACCCCGCGATGCGGCAGGCGCTCATGGGCCGAGGGTCGAGCTTGGCGTCGGAGTCGAAGGTCATGGCGTTTCGAGGAAGCGGCGCAGCGCGATGCCAGTCCAGATCATCTCGACCACTCCGAAAGGCCATGCGCCCGAGACCTCGGTCTAGTCGCTATATCCGTGCAGCCGAAACGCCGTCCTCGTGACTCCAGTCCGTACATCGTCATCATGAAGGACAGGGCGACGACGCCGTAGGCGGTGATCACCCCCGAAGTTGAGCAGTCTGAGCCTCGTTGGGTGACGGGTTGAGACCACAGTCGACGCCAGGCGGCCGTTTGCTTCCGCTCGATTCTTCCACGACCGCCGCCGCCAGGGCGTCGGCAGCCGCCGCGCCAGTGGAACCGACGGGATTGGGAGTTTGCGCGCGATCAGTCCGCATCGGCCGATCCGACTGTTCCTCGGCGGGAGTCCTGGTGAAGATCGTGTGTCCATCTCAGCAGCTCGGCCCGCCGCCACACCCAGAGGAACTTTTGCGGTGTGTAGCGACCTTCGTCGTAGAGCCTGCGACGAGTCCTCGACGTGGCTGTGGCGTGGGCGATGGTCGTTGCGTCGGTGCCGACGGCGAAGAGCTCGCCGCCGCTGGCAAACACTTGGTCGCGCAGGTAACTGAGGTGGGGTGAGATCTCGGCGACGACGGGATCGAAGAACCAGGTCACGCCGCACACTCCGACGAGGGAGGGGTTCTGGGCCACGAACTCGGCCTCGCGCTGCTGGGCCCCCACCAATGATTCGAGGTTGAGCTCTCCGCGTGTCGAGCTGCGCAAGTGGCCGCGCAGCCATGGTCCTCGCGGCACGGTTTCCAGGTCCGCGACGACCCGCTGCGACAGCCAGGTTGGGGCCTCCCCGAAGAAGAGACCCATCGGCAGGGTGGTCCCGCTGGACAGGCCCACGCGGTACAGAAAGCTCCCTCGGGTCAGCGCGTAGGGCCACCCCTCCTCGGGCTCGCGCTCGTCGAGGATGGCGGTGAGGTCTGCCCTGAGAAGCTCGTCGACGGAGGGGGGGATCACGAACCTCGAAGGTTGGGCCAGGTAGCGGCTGACGAGGACGAGGAGGAACAACCTCAGGTATCGACCCACCCACCTGTCACTGCCCAGGCGCCGGACCTCCTCGACCAGCGCCTCGACGTCGGCTCTCACCCAGGACCGCCGCACGTTCTCGGGCCGGGCGTCGAGGGCCTCGACAAGGCGCGTCACGGGGACCTGCGCGAGCCAGGACCGCTCCTCGGGTCCAAGGGCCTCCTCGAAGCGGCGGCGCTCGTCGAGCGCGCGTTCGAGCAAGCCGGGATCGCGTGACCAGCCCTGCTTCTCGGGCATCGCCTGGTTCTACCGCGTCGGCGTTACCGTCGGCAGCTTCCGAGCACACCACGCACTGCGTGGTCGACGACGCGCTTACCGATCCAGATTGGCGGCGCGCGAGGCGTGGATGGCTGCACCGTCCCAACGCCGGCCTGGGGCATGGCGACGTCATGAATGGAGCAGGGTTCGCAGGAAGGCCGTCTTTTCCTGGCTGTGGGGCGATCAGTCGGGGCGGAGGATGTCGTGGAACCACACGTCTGGTTCGGGCTTGGGTTCGGCGTCGAGCCAGCTCGACCACGGATACTGCGTCTGAGAACACACGGTGGTATGCGTCGGCCGCGAGCCAGGTTCACTACCGGCACCGACACGCGACCTTTGATCAGGCTCGCCGGTCGGCGGTGAGCGGGCCCGGGGGAGTCGCGCTACCGAGTGGCCTGCTGGCTCGCGACGACCTCGTAGAGCCACTCGGGAGCGAAGTCGGTGCCATTGGGCCAGACGATGGTGCCACCTGCGTCGTCCACGGAGACCTGCGCGAACAACGACCGATCCTTCAGGGGCGCGAACACGGCGCCCCACAGCTCGTCGGTGAGATCGACGGGCGTGAAGTGTGGCCCACTCCGCAACGAGCGCGCCGCCGCGCGTTGGCAGTGAGCCGGCGAGGATCGTGCCGTCGAACGCGACAGGTTGCGCCACGAGTAAGGCGATTTCTGGGTGACCGCGGCGAGGCGCACGTCGGCGACTCGGTAGGATGATCGGAATCGGCGGCTCCATGGCGGTGAGATGACTACAAGGCGTGTTGCTCGGCTCTGCGCGTTTCTCGTCGTCGCCACGCTGATCGCGGCGACGCTCGTGCTCGGCAACCAGCCCCTCGAGGCCGAGGCCGTCGTCCATACGCGAGCGGCCGAGGTACACGGGCCCGTCACCAAACCCACCGTCTTCCACCTGCCCTTCGCCGCTCAACACCTGGCGCTCCACTGGCTGGGGAACCCGGCCGCCCACGTCAGCGTCGCCCTGAGCTTCAACGGCACCACGTTCGGTCCTGCAGTCGACGCCGGCCGTGACGACCTGGGCGACCAACGTCGCAACGGCGAGACCTACGGCTCCATCCTCGAGGGCGATGGGGCAACCGCCGTGCGCGTGAGCAGCGACCGCCCGATCGCGCGGCTGACGGTCCTCGACCTCGCCGACGGCGCCCGCACCGTGCGTCACGAGCGCGCCCACGGCACGCCGGCTTCGGCGAGCGTCGCCCAGCCGACGGTCCTGCCCCGCTCGGCCTGGGGCGCAGACGAGTCGCTGCGCTTCGACTCGACCGGCAAGGAGACATGGCCGCCCACGTTCTGGCCGATCCAGAAGCTGATCGTCCATCACACGGCAACGACCAACAACGACCCGGATCCGCCCTCGACGATCCGGTCGATCTACTACTACCACGCCATCACGCAGGGCTGGGGCGACATCGGTTACAACTTCGTGATCGACGAGGCCGGCCACATCTACAAGGGCCGGCACTCGCACACGACGAGCACGCCGTCGTCGGCTTCGCCCAGCCCCGATGACACGATCACCGGTGAGGACGGCCCGGGCAACGGCGTCACCGGCGCCCACGCCCTGAACTACAACTCGGGCACGATGGGCGTGGCGCTGCTGGGCACGCTCACCAACCAGGACGCCACGCCCGCGGCCAAGAGCGCGCTCGAGGACCTGTTGGCCTGGAAGGCCGACAGCCATCACATCGACCCGCAGGGCGCGTCGCTGTACACCAACCCGGTGAGCGGCCTGCAGGCGACCTTCCCCAACATCGCCGGCCACCGCGACGTGGCCGCGACCGAGTGTCCGGGCGGGACGTTCTACGCCACGTTGCCGACGGTACGGAGCGACGTGGCCGCTCGCATCGCAGCGGCCGGCACCACGACCACCACGACATCGAGCACCACGACGACATCGAGCACCACGACGACATCGAGCACCACGACGACGACCGCGCCCGACGGCACGCCGCCTACGGCGCCGGCCGGGCTGAAGGCCAGCCCGGCCAAGCGCAAGATCGGGCTGTCGTGGACGGGCTCCACCGACACGGGCGGCAGCGGTCTGGCCGGCTACCGCGTCTACCGCAGCACGACGTCGGCCTCGTCCGGCTTCGTCCTCATCGCCTCGCCGATCTCGACCAGCTATACCGACACCGGACTGAGATCGGGGACGACGTACTGGTACTACGTCGTTGCCTACGACGGGGCAGGGAACACGAGTAGCCCCTCCAACACGGTCGGGGCCATCAGCCGCTGACGGACCGGCCAATGGTGAGTGGAAGGCTCCGCCGCCGACCGCAGCCAACCGCCGGCATCGCGCAACTTACAAGCCATTCGCGTGCCGCAGCAGGTCGAAGTACTCGTCGGCGCGCACGACGACGTAGCGGCTGTCGAGCGTGGCCGCCACGGCGGCCAGGTCGGCCGGCGTGACGTTCCAGGCGGTGAACTCGATCGAGATGAACAGGGGCGCGCTGCCGGTGAACCGCTGCGACTGCTGGGCGATGTCGAACTCGGCCTCGCCCTGGGCGGTGCTTAAGCTCGAGACGATGCAGCCGGTCGTCACCGGCGTGTTCCCCGCAACGATCACGTTGTCGGTGCGGCACTCCGGGAAGAAGTTGTAGTTGAGCATGATGCCCTTGGGCCCGACGTCGGTGACGTAGTCGGCGGCCTTGGTGTCGCTCAGCGGGAGTCGCACGCCGTCGGGCGCGTTGAGCACGTCGAGGGTGTCGATCCCGATGCGGCGCATGTAGTCGCCGGTCTGGTGAGTGAAGACCCGGAACGTGTCGTCGGGCCATGAGGAGGGGTAGGCGTAGCCGGCCCCCGACGGCCCGGCCATGAACAGGTCGTCGGCGGTGGCCGTGCGCGTGTAGTGGTCGAGGATCGCCGGCGCCGCGTCGAGCAGCAGCGGGCTGATCGTCCAGTTGATCGGCACCGTTCCACGCGCCGGGTTGTCCCACAGGGAGCGCAGCCGGCGCTGGTCGTACTGGATGTTGTCGCCGTCGCTCATCGTGAAGGTCACATAAATCTTGTTCTCGAGCGCCCGGGCCGTCGGCGGCGGCGGCGGCGTGAGGGCTGGCCGCACGCCCCCGAACACCGAGCCGTTGTTGAAGAAGTCGGCGGCCACCTCGTAGACGCCATGGGAGGAGAGCACCGCCACCATGGTGATCTCCCCTGCCACGTCGCCGGGATGGGAGCCCAGGTAGGGCGAGTCGGGGGGCATGGCGGCGAGGATCTGGTCGAGCACCAGGCGCTCGGCGGGCTCGTTGGGGTCGAGCCAGACGACCATGGCCTTCGCGGCGACGGAGTAGTCGCGCAGCGATGCGAAGGGGTCGCCGTCAAGCACGCCGGAGTCGTAGAGCGGCTCGAGGGGGACGTTGGTGGCCCCGAGGTCGGCGAGGTGCACCGAGCCGGCTCGCAGCGGCGGCAGGCCCACGAGCATGCGGTGCGTCACCCTGCCGGTGGCCCAGAGGTTGTCGTACTCCCAGCGGTAGGCGTCGAGTCGGGTGGCGAAGCGGCCGCGGAGGTCCGCCACCACCGGCAGGTGGTAGGGATCGGCGGCGAGCGTCTGGGCGAGCGCGGGACTCGCCACCACGGCGCCGTCGAGGCCGGCGAGGGTTGTGGCCACATTGATCGAGTCGGGAACCTTGGGGTCGTAGACCACCATCCCGGCCACCGACGAGCGGTACTTGGTGAGGAGGCTCCACGCGCTCGCCACATCAGTGGCGCCGACGCCGTAGTCACCGACCAGCGTGTCGAGCCAGGTCCGCTTGCCCTCGTCAGCGGCCCACAGGAGATAGATGCGGGGCTCGCTCCGGTTGACGAGGCCCTCGAGGGTGTTGAAGAGCAACTGCTGGTCACCGGGCAGGCTCGCGACGTCGGCCACATCGAGATGGTGCGGGGGTGCGAACCAGGGCAGCGCCTGGCCCACTGGCCAGGCCACGCCCGGGGCGCGTCCGTGCGCCGCCACCACGGGCATGAGCACGAGTGCGAGCGCGGCCACAACCAGCCTTCGCCGCATCGCCACCTCCCTGGGAGGTCTTCGCCGTGGCGCGCGCCCGTTCCTGCTCGGCAAGCGGCTCTCCGAGGCCGATGTCGACTAGGACTGAGTCATGAACGA
>VAXF01000161.1 GCA_005888395.1 Actinomycetota bacterium
CGGCGGCGGGAGCTCACCCGAACCGCCCTCGTCGACGCGGCGGCCCAGGTGTTCGCCCGCCGCGGCTTCGCCGGGGCCTCGCTCGACGAGATCGCCGACGCGGCCGGGTTCACGCGGGGCGCCATCTACAAGAACTTCGGCAGCAAGGAGGAGCTCTTCTACGCCGTCGGCGACCGCTGGAACGACATCACGCTCGAGGCATTCGACGCGCAGCTCTCGGGCGGGAGTGAAGACATGTTCGACGTGCCCAAGCTCGCCGCGATGTGGCGGGACACCATGTGGGGCAGTGACGCCGAGTTCTTCGCGCTCGAGCTCGAGTTCACGCTCTACGCCATCCGCAATCCCGAGGTCCGTGAGCGCTTCGTGGCCCAGCGCCGCAAGAACCTGGCCAGGATCGCCCGGTTCATCGACGACCACGCCGAGGCTGCCGGCGTCTCGCTGAAGGTGCCGGCCGACACGCTGGCAAGGATCCTCCTCGACGCGTCCGACGGCATTCGCCTGGCGGTCCACATCGACCCTGCCGAAGGCGACCTCTACGAGAAGTTCCTCGAAATGATCCTTCCCGCGATCTTCACCGAGGATTAGCCCGGGTTCAGGGGCGCGTCGCCACTGCCCTGCCGTCGTGCTCGTCCCACTCGAGACGCGGCGCGTCGGCCCACAGCCGCTCGAGGTCGTAGTAACGCCGCGCCTCCTCGAGGAACACGTGCACGACGAAGTCGCCGTAGTCCATCAGCACCCACCGGGCGTCGTCGGTGCCCTCGACGCGATAGGGAGCGGGCCCGCCCACGGCCTTCACGCGCCGGTCGACCTCCTCGACGATGGTGCGCACGAGCCGCACGTTGGACGCGCTCGTGATGACGAAGGCATCGGTGATCCCGAAGAGGTCCCCGACGTCGAGGACGACAGTCTCCTCGCCCTTCTTGCCCGCCGCCGCCCGGGCCGCCTCTGCCGTCCACTGCCGGGTCTCGTCCAGGTCTCGCTCCTTATCTGCTAACTGATTATCTGCTAACTGATTATCTGCTAACTGAAGGTCGGCTAACGGAAGTCTCGGCCGACGACCACCGTCACGTCGACCACGTCGTTGGGGATGCGGCTGAAGACCAGCCTGCCCACGCCCAGCGCGGCCCTCACCCGCTCGGCGGCCGCCTGTTGGCGACGGTCGTAGAACACGACCTCGGAGGTCTGGTGCGCGAAGTTGTCCGCGTTGTCGGTGAACAACACCCGCGCCCGCAGCGGCGGCTGCACGAGCCGGACGGTGACCCGCTGCGCCAGCCCGACCGCGCCGGTGCCGTTGAGGACCTGCACGCGCGTTCGTCCCGACGATCCCAGGTCGGCAATGCCCGGCATCGTCCTGCGCACCAGTGCCTCGACCTCGGCCTGCTGCACGCTGTAGAGCTCGCGTCCGCCACCACTCTCGACGGCCTCGACAGGCAGGATGTCGACGACGACGCGGTTTCCGAGCAGCCCGCGCACGAAGCGGCTGACGTCACCCTTGTCGCGGGGGACGGCGAGTGGGTTGCGCCGCAGCTGCGCGAGCCACACGTCGAGGAACGCCTGCTGGCGCGCCAGCCGGGCGAGGTCGTTGGTGACCGCGGGCGCCCCCAGCAAGCGGGAGACGTCCGCGGGCGAGACCAGGTTGCGACCCTGCTCCCACAGCACCGTCACCTGGCCGTCGGCGCCCTGCTGCTCGACGCGTTCGGGCAGGTCGACGGTGACGTCGCCTACCGGTTGTACGAGCGACGTCCAGGTCGAATCGTCGATCATGGCCACGCCGTCGATCGTCACGCCGAGAAGGTTCTCGACCGTCGCGCCGAGCAACGACGGCCCACCGAGGGTGAGCGTGTGACCGATCGGCTCGAGCCCGAACGACGGCACCTCCACCATCGTGCCCGGCGGCACGAGCAGCACGTGGCCGCCGCCGCCGGCGTTCAGCGAGACGAGCATCAGCGTTGCCGCGGACCCGTCGGGCGCGGGCTGGGCCAGCACGAGTGCCGGGACCGGGACCGCGTGCGTGCGCCCGCCCCGATTCGCAACAGCCGCGTTCGGCTGTCGGGTGCGCGCCGGTGAGCCGCGGAGTGCAAACCCGGCGAACGCCACCACGACCGCCAGCGCGAACGAGCCGGCGGCGCGGTTCGCCCATCGGATTCGCCGCCGCCGGCGCTCCGCCGCGCGCCGACGCGCCCGCAGGCCGTCGCCGGCATCGGGGAGGGGGAGGAGGAAGTCGTCGAGGGGCGCCAGGTCGTCGTGAGCTGGGGGCGCCGTGGTCATCTACCCGGGAGCGTACAGACCTCGCTCCCGGATGCAGCGGACGGCGCCGGCCGGCACGAGATAGTCGAGCGGCCGGCCGTCCGCCGCTCGCGCCCGCAGGTCGGTGCTGGAAATCTCGAGGTTGGGAACCGTCACCCGCTCGACTTGCCATCCGTCCCATGCACGCGACGACCGCGTGCCTGGGCGGTTGACGATCACGAGCGTGGCGAGGTCGCGGATCACATCAGGTCGCTCCCAGGTCACGAGCTCGTCGGCGACGTCGCCGCCGACGATGAGGAAGAGGTCGGCGTCGGGGCGCGCGTCCCGCAGCGTCTCCAACGTGTCGGCCGAGTACGACTCACCGCCGCGGTCAATCTCGATCCTGCTCGCCTCGAGGCCCTCGACCTCGCCGACCGCCGCCTCGACGAGGGCAAGCCGGTCCTCCGCCGGCGTGATGAGGCGCTCGCCCTCCTTCTGCCAGGGGACGTTGGCCACGACGAGCAGGACGCGCTCGAGAGCGAGCGTGTGACGGACGTTGACCGCGGCGACGAGATGGCCGAGGTGGATCGGGTCGAAGGTGCCGCCGAAGACGCCGATGCGCTCGCGCCGCGCCACCCGACGAGCGTAGGGCGCTCCGCCGAGCGGATACCGCTTTGCGAAGAGCCCTGTGAGGCGCCACGCTCGCGCGCGTGGACGCCCCCGACTGGTCGCCTTCGAGCTGGCGCGAGCGTCCCAGTGCGCAGCAGCCCGACTGGCCCGACCCGGCCGCCTTCGACCTCGTGCTGAAGCGCCTGGGTGCGCTCCCCCCGCTCGTCTTCGCGGGCGAAGCCCGAGCCCTTACAGCCGGGCTCGCCCAGGTGGCCGCGGGCGAGGCGTTCCTGCTCCAGGCGGGCGACTGCGCCGAGTCTTTCGACGACTTCTCGGCCGACGGCATCCGGGACAAGCTGCGCGTGATCCTGCAGATGGCCGTGGTCCTCACCTACAGCGCAGGTGTGCCCGTGCTGAAGGTGGGCCGGATCGCCGGGCAGTTCGCCAAGCCCCGTTCGTCACCCGTCGAGCGAGTCGGCGACCGTGAGATCGCCGCGTTCCGGGGCCATATGGTCAACGACCCGGGGCTCACGGCCGAGGCGCGGGTGCCCGACCCCGAGCGGATGGTGCAGGCGTACCACCAGGCAGCGTCCACACTGAACCTGCTGCGGGCGTTCACCAAGGGCGGCTTTGCCGACCTCAGCCAGGTCCACATGTGGAACCGGGAGTTCGTGGCCAGCAGCCGCGAGGGCCGGCGCTACGACGCCATCGCCGGCGAGATCGAGCGGGCGATGCGCTTCATGGCCGCGTGCGGCATCGACCTCGGCGCCGAGGAGCAGCTCCACCAGGTCGACCTCTACACCAGCCACGACGCGCTGATCCTCGGCTACGAGGAGGCGCTCACCCGCCGCGACTCGCTGACCGGTGACTGGTACGACTGCTCGGCCCACCTCCTGTGGATCGGCGAGCGCACCCGACAGCCCGACGGCGCCCACGTCGAGTTCCTCCGCGGCGTGCACAACCCCGTCGCAGTCAAGCTCGGGGCCACGACGACGCCGGAGGAGGCGCTCGAGCTCTGTGCCCGCCTCAACCCCGACGGCGTTCCCGGACGCCTCTGCCTCGTCACGCGCATGGGAGCAGCCAAGGTCGAGGCGACACTGCCACCTCTGATCGCGGCGGTGCGCGACGCAGGTCACCCGGTCGTCTGGGTGTGCGATCCCATGCACGGCAACACGTTCGTCAGCCCGTCCGGTCGCAAGACGCGGCATTTCGACGACGTGCTGGCCGAGATCCGCGGCTTCTTCGCCGTGCACCGCGCCGCGGGGACCTGGCCCGGCGGCATTCACCTCGAGCTCACGGGCGACGACGTCACCGAGTGCCTCGGTGGCGCCGAGGAGGTGCTCGACACCCACCTCGACGAGCGCTACATGACCGCGTGCGACCCGCGGCTGAACGCGCGCCAGTCGCTCGATCTCGCCTACGGCGTCGCGGAACTGCTCCGGGCCGGTTGACCGGCTCGATCGCGGGCGTCGTCTTCGACGTCGACGGCACCCTGGCCGACACGCTCCCGCTGATCTACGACGCGCTCAACCGCGTCCTGGAGGCGACCGGCATGCCTGTGATGCCGGACGCTGAGATCCGGGCGATGTTCGGCCCCAGCGAGGAGGGCATCATCGCCGAGCTGATGGGGAAGGAATGGGAGGGCCCGTTCGAGGTGTTCCTCACCTATTACGAGGAACGCCATCCCGACTACGTCAGGCCCTTCCCGGGCGTGCACCAACTGCTCCTGTGGCTCGGCGAGCAGCGAGCGCGGCGCGGCGTCGTCACCGGCAAGGGCGCTCGGACGGCCGCAGTGACGCTTCGCCTCCTCGGCCTCGCGGACTACTTCGACGTCGTCGAAGCGGGCTCGCCCGACGGGAGCCGCAAACCCGAGGCGCTCCGGCGGGTCATGGAGCGGTGGGCACTGGCGCCGGGG
>VAXF01000026.1 GCA_005888395.1 Actinomycetota bacterium
GCGGTGGCGGGAGAGCCAGCAGACGTTGGTCGACATGGGAGTCGACGTTCTCGTCGAGGTCGGTCCTGGTCGCACGCTCGCCGGTATGGCCAAGCGCACGGTGTCCGGCGTCGCCGTTGTCGGTGTCTCGACCCCTGCGGACCTGGAGGCACTCGATGCTCTCGCATGACGAGGCGACGATGGACATCGGCGAGGAGCTCTGCGTGTTCGAGCGCGTGATCGTGGCGCCGGCCGTCGGTGTCTTCC
>VAXF01000027.1 GCA_005888395.1 Actinomycetota bacterium
GGGACGATCACCGCCCTCCACGCCGAGCTGCCGGTGCGCTCAGCGTTCAGGGGCTTCCTGATGGGCATGCTCGCGGCCGACGGCGAGCGCGTCCGCGAAGGCCAGCCCGTGGCGTGGCTGAGGTCCCTATGAGCGCGACGATCAGCGGTTGCGGCGTCGCCATTCCCGAGGGCCGGCTCACCAACGCCGACCTCGAGGCCCGCCTCGAGACCGACGACGCGTGGATCGTCGACCGAACCGGCATCCGCGAGCGGCGCATCGCCGGGCCGGGCGAGTCGACCGCCAGCCTCGCGATCACGGCCGGGCAGGCGGCGATCGCCGACGCCGGGCTCACGGCCGACGACATCGGTCTCGTCATAGTGGCCACCGCCACGCCCGAGCAGCCCATCCCAGCCACCTCGGCGTTCGTGCAGGACGGCCTCGGCGTGCGCGGGGGAGCGTTCGACGTCGGCGCCGCCTGCGCCGGGTTCGTGTACGCGCTGGTGGTGGCCGCGTCCCTGGTCGAGTCGGGCGTCGAGCACGCCGTCGTCGTCGGGTCGGAGACGCTGTCGCGCGTCGTCGACCCCGACGACCGTGCCACGGCGGTGCTGTTCGGCGACGGCGCGGCGGCTGCCGTGGTCAGCCGCGCACCCGCCGGTCGCGGCCTGTTGGCGTGGGACGTGGGATGCGACGGGTCCCTCGCCTCGCTTGTGGAAGTTCCCGCCGGCGGCAGCCGCCTTCCCACCAGCGCGGCGACCGTCGCCGACGGGCGCCACTGGCTGCGAATGGAGGGGCCCGAGCTGTTCCGTCAGGCGGTGCGCGCCGTGGTCGACACGGCGTCGGCCGTGCTGGCCCGCGCCGAGGCGGGCGCAGCCGACGTCGACCTGTTCGTGCCGCATCAGGCCAACGCCCGGATCATCGCGGCGGCCGCGAGCCGGCTCGGCATTCCTCCCGAGCGGACGATGCTCAACGTCGACCGCTTCGGCAACACCTCGGCCGCGTCCATCCCCCTCGCGTTGGCCGAGGCGGCCGGGGACGGCCGGCTGAGCGACGGCGACCTCGTGCTGCTGGCCGGCTTTGGCGCCGGGATGACGTGGGCCAGCGCACTGCTGCGGTGGGGCGCATGAGCTACGCGCGCGAGAGCGAGGGCCGGGTCGCGCTCGTCACGGGCGCATCGCGCGGCATCGGCCGGGCGACTGCGCTGGCCTTGGCGCAGTCCGGCCATCGCGTCGCGGTCGGGTGGTCGCGCGACGAGGAGGGCGCGGCGAAGACGGTCGTCGAGGTCGAAGCTGCGGGCGCCGAGGCACTCGCAGTTCGGGCCGACGTCGGCGCGCCAGCCGCGGTCGACGCCGCGTTTGAGTCCGTCGAGAGCCGGTGGGCGCCGGTCGAGGTGCTCGTGAACGCGGCCGGAGTCACGCGCGACGGGCTGCTGCTGCGCATGGGCGATGACCAGTGGGCAGAGGTGCTGCGCACGAACCTCGACGGCACGTTCCACTGCGTGCGGAGGGCGAGCGCGGGCATGGTGCGGGCGCGGTGGGGCCGGATCGTCAACGTGGGCTCGGCCGCCGGACTGCTCGGGTCGGCAGGACAGGTGAACTACGCGACGGCGAAGGCCGGGCTGGTAGGGCTGACACGTTCGGTCGCGCGTGAGCTCGCGTCCCGCGGGGTGACGTGCAACCTGGTCACGCCGGGGCCGATCGCCACCGCGATGCTCGATAGTGTCGGCGACGATCGCCGGCGCGAGCTGGCCGAGGCGGTGCCGCTCGGCCGGCTGGGAACGGCGGACGAGGTGGCGGCCGCGATCGCCTTCCTCTGCTCGGATGCCGCGGCCTACGTCACCGGTGCGGTCGTGCCGGTCGACGGCGGGCTCGGGATGGGCCACTGATCCGACGCATATGACAGACATCGACACGAGACCAGGAGGAGAACTCATGACGCGAGACGACGTTCTGAGCGCGCTGCGCGACGCGTCGGTGGAGGTGCTCGGCGTCGAGCCGGGCGCGGTCACCGAGGAGGCCAACTTCCACCACGACCTCGACGCTGACAGCCTCGACCTCGTCGAGCTGGTGATGGTGCTCGAGGAGCGCCTCGGCGTGCCGATCCCCGAGGAGGAGCTGGCCAACATCAACACGGTCGGCCAGGCCGTCGACGTGGTGCTCGGCCGCCTGGCGCCGACGCCGTGACTCGCGACCGGGTGGCCATCACCGGCCTCGGCGTGAAGTCGCCGGCCGGTGGTGACACGGCGGCGCTCTGGTCGGCGGTCGAGGCCGGGCGTTCGTGCGCGGCGCCGATCACCTCGTTGGACGCGTCGTCGCTGCCCGTCGGTTTCGCCTGCGAGGTGCCCGACTTCGACGCCGAGGCCTATCTCGGCCCGAAGGAGGCGCGGCGGGCCGACCGGGTGACGCAGCTCGGGTTCGCCGCCGCAACCGACGCCCTGGCCGATGCCGGTGCGCTCGGCGCCGACCCCGGCCGGTGCGGGGTGGTCGTGGGCACCGGTGTCGGCGGGCTCTCGACACAGGAGAGCGAGGAGCGGGTGCTGTTCGAGCGCGGGCCGTCGCGGGTCAGCCCGTTCCTCGTGCCGATGATGATGGCCAACGCGACCGCCGCCCTGGTCGCCATGCGTCACGGATGGCGCGGGCCCAACCTGTGCCTCGCAACCGCGTGCGCGGCCGGCGGTCACGCCGTCGGCGAGGCGGCCAGGCTCGTGCGCGAGGGATCGGCCGAGGTCGTGCTGGCGGGTGGCGCCGAGGCCGCCATCACGCCGATCGCCCTGGCCGCATTCGCGCGCATGGGGGCGCTGTCGACGCGAACGGGCGACCCGGCACGCGCGTCACGGCCGTTCGACGTGGAGCGCGACGGCTTCGTGATGGGCGAGGGTGCCGCGTTCCTCGTGCTCGAGCGGTGGGACCGCGCCGTCGGGCGCGACGCCCGCATCTACGGCGAGGTCCTCGGGTACGGGCGCAACAGCGACGCCTTCCACGTGACCGCTCCCGCGCCTGAAGGCGCCGGCGCGGTCACGTGCATGGAGCTGGCCCTTGCCGACGCCGGCCTCGTGGCCGGCGACATCGGCCACGTCAACGCCCACGGCACCTCCACGCCGCTCAACGACGCGGCCGAGGCCGCGGCCGTCGCCAAGGTGTTCGGCCCGGGCGCGGTGCCGGTCACCTCCACCAAGGGCGCGCTCGGCCATCTGGTCGGTGCCGCCGGCGCCGTCGAGGCGGTGGCGTCGCTCATCGCCATCGCCGAGGGGGTCGTGCCGCCCACCGCCAACCACGAGGTCCTCGATCCGACGCTGGAGATCGACGTCGTCGCCGGGGCGCCGCGCCCGATCGGGAAGGCGCCCGTGCTGTCGAACTCATTCGGGTTCGGCGGCCACAACGTGTCGCTCGTCCTCGGTCCCCCCGGCTGACTCGTGCTGCTCGCGGGCAAGCGCGTCCTCGTCACCGGTGTCCTCACTGAGTCGTCGATCGCGTTCTCGGTCGCGCGGCTGGCGCAGGAGCAGGGCGCCGAGATTGCGTTGACGTCGTTCGGGCGGGCGATGAGCGTTACCCAACGCGCCGTCAAGCGCCTGCCGTGCGAGGCCGAGGTGCTCGAGCTCGACGTCACCGACCCCGACCATCTGGCCGACCTTGGTGATCACCTCACCCAGCAGTGGGGCCGGCTCGACGGCGTGCTCCACGCGGTCGCGTTCGCGCCCGAGACCTGCCTGGGCGGGCGGTTCCTCGAGTCGGGCTGGGACGACGTGGCCACGACGCTTCACGTGTCGGCCTACTCGCTCAAGGCGCTGGCCGACGTGGCCGCGCCACTCATGCACGACGGCGGCGCGATCGTCGGCCTCGACTTCGACGCGCGGCAGGCGTGGCCGCAGTACGACTGGATGGGCGTCGCCAAGGCCGCGCTCGAGTCGACTTCCCGCTACCTCGCCCGGTACCTCGGGCCGAAGGGGATCCGGGTCAACTTGGTGTGCGCCGGCCCGGTGCGCACGGTTGCGGCCCGCGGCATCCCCGGCTTCTCCGAGGTCGAGGACATCTGGTCGACGCGCGCCCCGCTCGGTTGGGACGTCGACGGCCGCGACCCGGTGGCGCGTGCGTGCGTCGCCCTGCTGTCGGACTGGTTCCCGGCCACGACGGGTGAGATGGTCCACGTCGACGGCGGCCTCCACGCCATGGGCGCGTGAGATTTCACCTCGCAACCAGAGGTTGCTCGGCGAGGCGCTAGCAGGCGCCGGCGAGGTTGCCGGCCACCTTGGTGAGCGCGGTCTGTACGACGGCGGCCTCGTGGTCGTCGAGGAGACGGCCGAAGTGCCTTTGTATGCCGCGCAGGTGGGTGACCGACGCCCGGCGCAGGCACGCCCGCCCCTCGTCGGTGATGACCACCCACGACACCCGCCGGTCGGTCGGGCAGGCGGCTCGCTTCACGAGCCCGGCGTCCTCCATGCGGTCGACCAGGCGGGTGAGCCCACTCGGCGTGAGGAACACCGAGCTGGCCAGCTCGTGCATGGCGAGGTGGCCCTCCGGGGCGCGCTGGAGCCGGAGGAGCACCTCGTACCACGCCATCGAGATGCCGTGTTCGGCCTCCAGCTCGTGGTCGAGCCGGCGCAGGAGCGAGGCGTGGGCGGCCAGGAGGGCCCGCCACGCATCCATACGAGGCTCGTCGAGGCGGCGCGGCATGCTTTCAGGGTACCGGGAATACCATTGCTCCTACAACGTTTGAGAGAGCAACTGTTGTTCTCGAAAGGAGCTGGGATATGGCCACCACCGCAGCGATCCGGCAGTACCAGGGTCTCGACCTCCCCGAGGCCGGCACCTACGCCCTCGACCCCTCGCACACGAGCGTCGAGTTCATCGCCCGACACCTGATGATCTCGAAGGTACGTGGTGTGTTCACCGACGTGAGCGGCGAGATCCATGTTGACGAGGTGCCAGAGCGGTCGTCCGCGGAAGTCGCCATCGCTGCCACCAGCGTCCAGTCCGGCGACGACAGGCGGGACGCCCACCTGCGCAGCCCCGACTTCTTCGACGTCGAGCGCTTCCCGCAGATCACGTTCCGCAGCACGAACGTCGAGGCCGCAGGCGACGAGTGGCTCCTGCACGGCGACTTGACTGTTCGTGACGTCACTCGACCGGTCGTGCTCCACGTCGAGTTCGAGGGAGCCACCGCGACGCCTTGGGGCGAGGACCGAATCGGGTTCTCGGCCTGGACCGAGCTCGACCGTGAGGACTTCGGCCTCACCTGGAACCAGACCCTCGAGACCGGCGGCGTGCTCGTCGGCAAGAAGGTGCGCATCGAGCTGGGCGTGGAGGCGGTCCGTCAGTAATCGCTAGGGCGGCGAGGTGACGGGTGCCCGGAACGTCGTCTGCGAGTACGTCCCGAGCATCTGGCCGATGCGGTGGATGTAGATGGCCAGGGCGGCGTCCGTCAGGTGGACGCCGTCGGGCCATCGCATCAGCACGGGTGTGCCGTCGGCTCCGGGCAGGTACTCGGCGAAGCTGCCGTCCGGGTTGGAGAACGGCGTGCTCTCGTCGATGTACTGAACCGCATCTTGCAGCGGCGTCTGGTTCCAGCGACTGATCAGGTTGCGGTAGATGTCGTTGACCTCGTGGGCGACCTCGTTGAGGAGCTCGCCTTTCATGGGCGGCACCAGCACCCAGTAGACGGTTGCGTGCTTCGCCGTGAGGATCTGCATTGCCTCCTCGGTGGCGCGCCCCCACGCTGCTTTGAAGGCATCGCTCCCGTAGGCGAGGCCGGACCCGTCCGCCGGCGGGAAGTACACACCGATGAACTCGGCGACGACCACGTCGGGATCGTCCTGGGCTACGAGGCTACGCATCTCGGTGAGCCAGTCCCATCCCGACGGCACCCAACTGAACGGGTTGAGGCCCTGCAGCAGGCCGGTGCCGGCGACCGCCCGGCTGAACACCTGGAACCCCTCGGCGTGCAGCGTTTCGGTGACGAACGGCGCGGCCTGGTAGGCCAGCGAATCGCCGAGCACGAGCGCGCGCGGCGGGCCTGGGCGCCGGGTGCACTTGCGGTCACACGGCGGGGGCGGCGGTGGCGGCGGGAGCGGGGGCGGCGTGTAGTGGGTGACGCCGACGGTGCGCGAGGGCTGACGCAGACCCGGCGGCAGCGTCGGTGCGGTTGTGGCGCGGGACGGCGCCGTTGCCGTCCGTCGAACCGTCGTCGCCGGAGGCGGTGCGGTTGTCGGGGCCGCCGCGGTCGTCGGGGGCGCCGCGGTCGTCGACGTGGTGCTGGTGCTCGTCGTCGTGGTGCCGCTGGCGGCCACCCAGCGAAACCGGCTGCGTGACACCGGAGCCGTCGACGCGCCCACCACCGCGGCGGAGCACGCGCCCGCGATCAGAAGCGCGGCTGACGCGCCCGCGATGGCGAGGCTCACCAGCGACCGGGTGGAGCCCGGACCTGAACGGCGTCGTATGACGGAGAGCAACGACGAGGAGCCGATGAGGGCACGGTACCGGAGGAGGGCCCTGGCCGAATCGCGCCGAGGCCCGCCGCAACAGAATGACCGTTTCGGGCTAGTCCTCTTCGGCCGGCGGCAGAATGCCGGTCTTGGCGCCCTCGACGATCTCGCGCGCGATCTCGCGCAGTTTCCGGTTGGCTCGTTGCGACAGCACGCGGAGGGTCTCGAAGGCGGTGTCGTCGTCGCATTGGTCGCGCACCATCAGGATGCCCTTGGCCTGCTCGATCACGGCGCGCGACACCAGCGCCTCCTGGAGCTGGCGGCCGAGCTCGACACTGGCCACGTAGGTGCGGACGTTGGCCAGCGCGACCGCCGCCTGAGCGGCGAACATCGACGCGGTCTCGTGCTCCGCGCTCCCGAAGGCATGGGGGGTCTTCGCGTACAGGTTGAGCGCGCCGAGGGTCTCGTCGCGCACCGTCATCGGAAGCGACAGCGAGCTGAGGAACTTTCGCGCCGCCGTGTACTTCGCCCAACGAGGCCACGCCTCGGGCCCGGCCATGTCGGGGACCGCGTGGGGCTGGCCGTCACGCACCGCGGTCAGGCACGGGCCCTCGTCTATTTCGTACTGGTAGGAGTCGACCTCGAAGACGATCCCGCTCGTGGCCGCCCTCGTCTCGGTCCGCCCCCGCTCGAGGACGGTGATGCCGACTCCGGCGCAGTTGGGAACGGTGCGGGTGGCGAGATCGGCCACCCGCTGCAGGGTGGTCTCGACGCTCTCCTCGGCCAGCAAGATGCGCGACAGGTCGGCGATCGCGTCGTAGAGCCCGTCGGCTGGTTCGGTCACAGGCTGGCCTGACTGGTGGCGGGTCAGCCGGTTCCTGGTCTCGAAGCCGGCGGTTGCCACCCAGCGTAGCTGAACCCTCACGGTGGGCCGCAGAGGGGGCGTTGCCCGAGGCGTGCGGGCGGGTAGAGACGGGACGGCTGAGACGGCAGCCGAACCCGCTTCGGCCCGCGAGGGGAGCCTCTTGACCGCACCACATCTCGACGTTGCCGTGAGCGCGGGCGACGACCGCGAGCGGGTCGTCACACTCTCCGGCGAGCTCGATGCCGCGACGGCGCGCGACGTTCGCGAGTCGCTGACGGAGCTGATCGCGACCGCCCCCGGCACCGTTGTCGTCCTCGATCTTCACGAGCTCGAGTTCATCGACTCCACCGGTCTGGGGCTGCTCGTCGGAGCCCAGAAGCAGGCTCGCGACGCAGGGCGCGACCTCGTCCTCGGCTCGCCCCGCCGTCCCGTGTACCGCGCGCTCGAGGTGGCCGGTCTCGTCGACCTCTTCGACATCCGCCCCAACGGGTGAACGGCTCCGGATAGCCCCGTCGGGAAAGACACCGCCCGGTAGGCGTCCTGGATGATGATGGGTGCGTGAGCCGGCGCATCCCTTCTCTCGCGGTCCTCGCCGCGGGCTATGTCGCCGGCGCCGTCCCGTTCGCCAACATCGCCGCCCGGCGGCGCGCCGGCATCGACCTGCGCTCGCACGGCACGGGCACCGTGTCCGGCACCGGCCTCTACGAGGTGGCCGGGTTCGCCCCGCTCGCCGCCTTCGGCGTGCTCGAGGTCGCGAAGGGCGCGGTGGGCCCGTTGCTGGCGGGCCGGCGCCGTCCGGGCCTGGCGGCGGTGGCCGGCGGCGTGGCGGTCACCGGCCACAACTGGTCGCCGTTCCTCGGAGGCTCGGGCGGCCGGGGCATCTCTCCCGCCGTGGGCGCGCTGCTCGTCAACGCCTGGCCGGGGGGGCTCCTGCTGCTGGCGGGGTTGGGAGCGGGCCGGCTGGCGGGGGAGACCGCGCTGGGTTCGTTCGCAGCCGACATGGCGTTGGTACCGGTCGTGTCGCGGACGCATGGAAGGCGCGGCGCGCTGACGGGGTTGGCCGTACTGGTGCCACTGATCGTGAAGCGGCTGGCGGGCAACGGCGCCCCGCCCGACGGTTGGAACAGCCGCGCCTTGTGGCGGCGGCTCCTCTTCGACGCGGACGCACGCGTTCAGTGAAGACCCTTCTCGGGCGGCGGGCGTTCCGCGACCTGTTCGTCGGGCAGGCTGTGTCCGCTCTCGGCGACTGGATGGTGACGGTCGCGCTGATGGCGCTCGTGCTGAAGCTCACGCGGTCGTCCACCGCGGTCGGGGGAGTGCTCGTGCTGCGGCTGGTGCCAGCCGCGATCGCCGGGCCCCTCGCAGCCCGCGCCGCGGCGCGGTGGGACCGCCGCCGCACGATGCTCACCATGGACCTGTTTCGCGCCGGCATCGTCGCCGTTATCCCGTTCGTCGCCGCGCTGTGGTGGGTCTACGTGTGGGCGTTCGTGCTCGAGGTGGCCAGCCTCGTGTTCCTTCCGCCGCGAGACGCGTCGATCCCCGATCTGGCGGGTGACGACCCGGAGGAGCTGTCGCTCGCCAACGGCCTCATCCTCGGCTCCTCCTACGGCACTATCCCGCTCGGTGCCCTCGCGTTCGCCGCGGTCCACGCCGCGTCGCCGCCACACGGGTATCTCGGCCACCATCAGTACGCGCTCGTGTTCTGGGTCGACGCGCTGACGTTCCTGGTGTCGTTCGCCTTCGTGCGCCGACTCACGATGCTGGGCGGACGAACGCAAACGGAAGCGGGGCACGAGCAGGTGCGCTTCCGCGACGCGTTCGAGATTCCGCTGGTGCGGGCGGTGATGGGCCCGACGATCATGGTCGCGCTCGGTCTCGGCACGCTCTTCTCGCTCGGGATCAAGTACATCCGCGACGTGCTTCACGCGAGCGACGCGCAGTTCGGGGTCCTCATCGCGCTGTTCGGTGTCGGCGCAGGCATAGGGCTCGTGCTGTTGCGCTCTCTGGCGAGAGGTGGTGGGACGCTCGCGGTCGTGCAGGTCGGCGTGGCGGCGCAGGGAGCCACCATCGCGGTGATGAGCTTCGCGCCGAGTGTCGAGATCGCGTTCCTCGGCGCGACCGCGTTCGGAGCGGCGACGGCGTGGACGCTCGCGTCGGGTATGAGCCTCCTCCAGGAGAACTTGAGCGGTGACGACCGCGTCCTCGCGTTCGCGGTGTTCCACGTGCTCATCCGCGGGGGGCTGGCCGCTGCCGCCATCGGCTCGGGAGTGGCAGCCGACCTGCTCGGCGTCGTGCGTTGGCCGCTCGTCGGTCGTGTCGCGCCGGAACGCGTGGTGCTGGCGTGTGCGGAGGCGGCGGCCGCCGGCGCGTCGCTCGAAGAGGTGGAGGCGGCGGCGCGGGTTGCGGCCGCTCGGGTGCGCCTCGTCGCCACCATGGAGAGTCTCGACCGGCTGGCGGCGAGCGGACGGGTGCCGAACGTGGCCGCCTTGGCCGGCCGGTGGGTGGGGCTGCGGCCGCTGTTCGAGTTTCGGGAGGGCCGGGCGCGCCCGCTGCGCCCCGCGTTCAGCCGCGAGGCAGCGCTCGACCGCATCGTGGCGAGTTGGCGCGTGTCCCGCATCGACGGGGCCCGGCTCCACGTGGCGGCGTTGCACGCCCAAGCGGAGGAGGAGGCCAAGCGGCTCCTCGAAGCGGTGGCCGGCGACGTCGAGCCGGCCACCGCGTTCGTCGCCGCCTTCAGCTCCGTGATGGTCGTGCACACCGGGCTCGGCCTCGTCGGCCTCGCTTGGTGGTGGGAACGGACCTCCTGACCGGCGCGGGTCAGCCGGTGTGGTCGTTGCGCGCGAGGCACCAGTCGACGCAGTCGACGATCACCGGCACGGCGACGCCGTCGAACGCGTGGCCCATGTGCGGCACGAGCTCGAGCCGGCAGGGACCGGCTGCCTCGGAGTAGAGCTCGACCGCTTCCCGGGGGGAGATGAACCGGTCGCGCTGGCCGTGGACGACCGCGAGCGGTGCGGTGATGCGCGACGCGAGACGGCCGGGTGGCTCGGGGTTCGTCCAGCGCCGAGCGGTCAGGAACGCGTCTCGGTGAGCGAGCCGTGGCGAGCGAACCAATGAGCGACTCGGTTGTCATCGTCACCGACAGCGCGGCGTCGATCCCGGACGAGCTCGTGTCCAGGTTCGGGATCGTGGTGGTGCCCATGTCGGTGGTCGTGGGCGGCGCGGTACACGCGGACGGCGACCTGTCGATGGTGGAAGTGATGGCGCGGGTGAGGGAGGGCCTGTCGACCTCTGCGCCCAGCCCGGGCGAGTTCCTCGACGCGCTGAGAGCCCATCAGCGCGAGGCGGGTGCCCTCGTGCTCACCGTGTCGAAGGACATGAGCGCCTGCTTCAAGGCGGCGTCGACCGCGGCGCAGATGGTCGACGGGAACGTGCGCGTGTTCGACACGGGCACCGCGGCCGGCGGCCAGGGCCTCGTGGTGCTGGCAGCGGCGGAGGCGGCGGCCGCCGGCGCGTCGCTCGAAGAGGTGGAGGCGGCGGCGCGGGTTGCGGCCGCTCGGGTGCGCCTCGTCGCCACCATGGAGAGTCTCGACCGGCTGGCGGCGAGCGGACGGGTGCCGAACGTGGCCGCCTTGGCCGGCCGGTGGGTGGGGCTGCGGCCGCTGTTCGAGTTTCGGGAGGGCCGGGCGCGCCCGCTGCGCCCCGCGTTCAGCCGCGAGGCAGCGCTCGACCGCATCGTGGCGAGTTGGCGCGTGTCCCGCATCGACGGGGCCCGGCTCCACGTGGCGGCGTTGCACGCCCAAGCGGAGGAGGAGGCCAAGCGGCTCCTCGAAGCGGTGGCCGGCGACGTCGAGCCGGCCACCGCGTTCGTCGCCGCCTTCAGCTCCGTGATGGTCGTGCACACCGGGCTCGGCCTCGTCGGCCTCGCTTGGTGGTGGGAACAGACCTCCTGACCGGCGCGGGTCAGCCGGTGTGGTCGTTGCGCGCGAGGCACCAGTCGACGCAGTCGACGATCACCGGCACGGCGACGCCGTCGAACGCGTGGCCCATGTGCGGCACGAGCTCGAGCCGGCAGGGGCCGGCTGCCTCGGAGTAGAGCTCGACCGCTTCCCGGGGGGAGATGAACCGGTCGCGCTGGCCGTGGACGACCGCGAGCGGTGCGGTGATGCGCGACGCGAGACGGCCGGGTGGCTCGGGGTTCGTCCAGCGGGCGGCGATGCGCAGCTTCTGGTGCCGCGCGACGAACCGCCGGCCGATGCTGGTGCGGGTGACGCCGGCGGCAAGGAGGCTGCGCGCCGTGCGAGGCACGCGCCACGCCACGGGACTGCTCACCGATACCACGCCGCTGATCTCGCGGTCGTCGGCCGCGTGACGGAGCACGGCGATGGCGCCCATCGACGCGCCCACGAGCACGACCCTGTCGGAGAGGAGCCTGGCGGCGTCGACCGCGGCGGCGACGTCGTGACGCTCGAGGTCGCCGAGCGTGCACTCGCCTTCGGATGCACCGTGGCCCCGCGCGTCGTATGACACGACGTCGAAGCCGGCGGCCTGGAGCGCACCGGCGACACGAACGACATCCGCCTCGTCTTTCGACGCCGAGAAGCCGTGCGCGAGGACGACGGCCGCGCGCGGCCGGCCGTCGACGAGCCATGTACGTCCTGCGAGAGCGAGCCCGTCGACCGTTTGCAGTGTGGAGAGGCTCACCGAGTGGAGCCTAGCTCCGTCCTCCGGCCGCCTCCCGGGCGGGGCTGTGTGGCGTTACTGAGCGACGAGGATGTTGTGCTCGCGCATCGAGCGCTTGAACCAGAAGGTCGAGAGCGCGATCGCGGCGCCGGTGAAGACCACCGACACACCGGTTCGGGCGGCCACGTATACCGACACCGACTGCGTCAGCAGGAGCCACATCGTGAGGGCGGCGTTGGCGAGGTTCACGAACGCCCACAGCAACGAGATCCTGACGAAGAAGCGCCGAACGGTCGAGCTCGCCAGGACGTCGGCCGGCAGGGGAAAGAAATCCTCGGCCAGCCGCTCGGCCAACGGCCGGCCCGCGGGCACGGAGAGCAGGAAGGCGCCGGCGATGGCGACCGTCACCAGCGTCGGCTGCAGGAAGTAGACGAACGTGCTCCCGGTCGCGAACGAGATGGCGGTACGAGCCGTGAGGCCCAGGGCGCCGAGCACGAGCACGCCTGGAATGCGGCGGCCGGTGATGACGCGGCGCAGGAGAGCGCAGTACGTCCAGCCGAGGGCGGTGAAGAGGGCGCCAGTGATGCCCAAGAGCCACAGCGACAGGTAGAAGAGCGCGAGGGGCGCCAACGTCGCCTCGAAGATGTGGGGGACGGCCTGGCGGGCGAGGACCCGGAGGCGAGGGATCTCGAGGCGCGAGCTGGGCATGTGGTGAGGTATCGACATGTTGAGGGGTCGGTCTTAGGTTCGAGCCCTGACCAGATCCGAAACCGTCCGAGGAGACTAGTGAGTAGTTCGACTCCGGGGGCGTCACCCCCTGCTCCCGGGCGAACCCGGCTTTTGGTGGCATAGTCGCCGGCGATGGACGCGCCCGCAGTGCCCGAGGTGGGCCCCGACGAGGCCAGCGCTCTCGTGGAGGCAGGCGCCGTCCTGCTCGACGTGCGCCTGCCGGACGAGTGGGAGGTCGGCCACGCGCCCCAGGCGCTCCACCTGCCGCTCGCCGAGCTCGGCGCCCGCTACCAGACGCTCGCCGCCGACCGCCGCATCGTCGCGGTGTGCCGCACCGGCGCCCGGTCGGAGAAGGCTGCGGCCGCGCTCATCGGTGCCGGCTACGACGTCGTCAACCTCGCAGGCGGCATGAAGGCGTGGGCGGCGGTCGGCCTGCCGCTCGTCACCGACACCGGCGACGCCGGCCGCGTCCTGTAGCCACGCTCCCGCAGGCGCCGACCTCGATCACCGCAACGGCGCAGCACCGGAGGGCGGCAGTAGCCTTGGGCGTCGTGGGTCGCCGGAACCGCCTGCGCACGAAGGTGTTCGTCGCGCACGCCGTCCAATGGGCGACGCTGAACGCCGTCCTGATCGTGATCTGGGCGTTCACCGGCGCGGGGTTCCCGTGGTTCCTCTTCCCGCTCGTCGGTTGGGGGATCTTTGTCGCCATCCACGCCGTCAAGGCCTTCGTTCCCCCCGGCCGTCATCACAGCTTCGTCGTGTCGGCCGTGTACCACGGCTCGGTCAACCTCTTCCTGATCATGACGTGGGCGATCACGGGCGCGGGCTTCCCCTGGTTCGTCTTCCCGCTCGCCGCCAGCATCGCGATCGTCGTGTCCCGTGCCGTCGGCCTCGTGCTCGATCACGACGGCGACGAACACGCCGGCGACGATCACGACGACGATCAGCCCCGCGACCACGATCGGCGTCGCGACCGGGCCGACCTGCGGGCCTACCGCCGCAAGGTCCAGCATGACCTCGGACGAGAGCTCAAGCGGAACATCGAGCGGAACATCGAACGGAACATCGAGCGGGGGCTCGACAGGGGCCGCACGCTGCTGTCGGTCGACAAGGTCGCCTCGGACGTGCAGGCCGAGCGTCCCGACCTCCATCTGCACGCCGCGCCCGACGGCACGATCACCGTCCTGTTCAGCGACATCGAGGGATTCACCGCCCTCAACGAGCGCCTCGGCGACCGCCGCGCCTACGAGCTCCTCCGGCACCACCAGTCGGTCGTGCGCCAGCAGGTCGCGGCCCAGGGTGGCTTCGAGGTGAAGTCCAACGGCGACGGGTTCATGGTGGCCTTTCCCAGCGCCCGCAGGGCCCTGCTGTGTGCCATCGGCATCCAGCGCGCCTTTGCCCACGACAACCAGTCCAGCGAAGAGCCCATCCGCGTGCGGATCGGGCTGCACACCGGTGAGGCCATCCGCGAGGCCGACGACTTCTTCGGGCGGACGGTGATCATGGCCGCGCGCGTCACGGCGCAGGCCGACGGCGGCGAGATCCTCGTGTCGTCGCTGGTGCGCGAGCTCACCGCGAGCTCGGGCGACTTCGAGTTCGAGGACGGCCGCGACGTCGAGCTGAAGGGGCTGTCGGGCTTGCACCGCGTCTACCCGGTCACGTGGACGGACGCTCCGGCACGCACTCGTTGACCCGCTCGCCGATGGCGGCGATCGCAGCTCGCACCACCTGACCTGCTTTGTCCGACTGGGACAGCTCGACCCTTTCGTCGCCCTCGATCCGCGCTGCGTACGTGCCGATACCAGTGCGGAATGGTCAGAACCCTCATCGGCGCCGGCAAGGTACCGCCGGTAGGCGAACGCGAGCCGAACGCGCGGAACGCGCCGGATATCCGGCACGAGGCCAGGGGCGCGGGGCTCGGGCGCGGCACGGCGCCGTCGGTCGCCCTGGTCGAGCGGCGGCGGCTCCAGATCACCTTCCTCGTCACGGCCGTGCTCGTGCTCGTCAGCGCGGTGATGGCGATCGCGTCGCCTTCGAGCGCCATTGGCCACTACTCCGCCCTGCAGCGCTCGATCCTGCGTTGGAGCGTTTTCGGGCTGGCGACCGGGCTGGGGCTCTACGCGTTCGAGAAGGAGCTGCACCTTCGGCGTCTCCTGCGAATGCTGGTGGACGAGCGGGTGCTGACCGGCGCGTTGTCGACGCAGCTGACCGAGCTCTCGACCCTCGTCGCCGTGGCGAAGGCCACCAACGCCGCGCTCGAGCTCGAGGACGTGCTGGATCTCATCCTCACGAGCGCGTTGGATCGTCTCGGCGCGCACGACGGGTGCGTGCGACTCGTCGAGGCCGGCGGCGCGCTCGTGCCTGTGTGCACCCGCGGCGAGGTCGTGTCGGACGACTCGTCCATCGAGGACGTGGCGGCGTCGTGCGAGCCGCTGCTGGTGGCGCTCGGGCCCGACCGCCGCGGCCGCCTCCACGCGCCCCTGGTCCACCGCGGGGAGCTGGTCGGGACCGTGAGCGTGGCCGCCCCGGCGGGTCGTGCGTTCGGCGAGTACGACCTCCGAACCCTCTCCCTCTTCGCCGAGCACGGTGCCAGTGCCGTGGCCCACGCCCGGCTGTACGCCGCCGAGCGGGCGCACGTCGAGGAACTGGCAGAACTCGCGTTCTACGACCCGCTCACCCACCTCGCCAACCGCGCCCTGTTCGTCGACCGCGTGGAGCACGCTCTCCACCGGGCGGAGCGGCACCGATCGCCTGCCGCGGTGCTCTTCCTCGACCTCGACAACTTCAAGACCGTGAACGACAGCCTCGGCCACGGTGCGGGCGACCGTCTCCTGGTGTCCGTCGCCGAGCGGCTGCGGACGTCGGTTCGCACGTCGGACACACCCTCGCGGCTCGGTGGCGACGAGTTCGCCGTGCTGCTCGAGGACGTCGACGAGGAGAAGCACGTCATGATCGCCGCGGAGCGAATCATCGAGGGCCTTCGGGAGCCGTTCACCCTCGGAGGCCGGGAGGTCTTCGTGACCGCCAGCATCGGCGTCGCGGTCAGCAGCGAGGGCGGCCAGGTGGACGAGCTGCTCAGGAACGCGGACGCGGCGATGTACAGCGCCAAGCGGCAGGGCAAGGCGCGCTGCGAGCTGTTCCGGCCGGCCATGCATGCCGCAGCCGTGGAGCTGCTCGAGGTCCACGCCGACCTGCAGCGGGCCCTCGATCGAAACGAGCTCTTCCTCGAGTACCAGCCGACGGTGGAGCTCAGCACCCTGCGCGTCGTCGGGCTGGAGGCGCTGGCGCGATGGCGGCACCCCGAGCGTGGCGTGCTGCTCCCGAAGCACTTCATCGGCGTGGCCGAGGAGACGGGTCTCGTGAGCCGATTGGGGCGCTGGGTCCTCGAGGAGGCATGTGTCAAGGCGCAGGGCTGGCAGCAGGCTCTGGGCGGCGCCCCGCTGAACGTGAGCGTGAACCTCTCCGCACGCCAGCTCGAGGACGGCGATGTCGTGAACGACGTGGCGGCGGTACTCGCCACCTCGGGCCTCGCGCCGGGTTCGCTCACGCTCGAGATCACCGAGAGCGTGCTGATGCGTGACGCCGACGCGGCCGTGCAGCGGCTCGCCGACCTGCGCGAGCTCGGCGTGCGCCTCGCCATCGACGACTTCGGCACCGGCTACTCGTCGCTGAGCTATCTGCGGCGGTTCCCGGTGCACGCACTGAAGCTCGACAAGATCTTCGTCGACACGGTCGGTTGCGATGCCGGCGACGAGCCCGCGCTGGCGAGGGCGATCGTCCAGCTGGCGACGACACTCGGCCTCGAGTGCATCGCCGAGGGCGTCGAGCGCGCCGAACAGGTCGACGTCCTCCGCGACATGGGATGCGCGTTGGCCCAGGGCTACTACTTCGCCCAGCCGCTCGATGAGGCGGCGGCGGCTCGGCTGCTGTCCGCCGGCTTCGTTGTCATGGCGGCCGCGTCCTAGGAGCCGATCCGCACCTCACCGGCGGCAGGCGTGCGCGTCGCATGGAGCCCGGCGCGACCGGCGGCGCGCGCGAATACTGACGCGTCGCGCAGCGCACAGGCGCGTCCGTCGTTGTTGAAATACACATAGACATCGTCGTCCGGCGTCCACAGGCCGGCCAGCTCGCCGGCCCACGTGGCCAGCGCCTGCCGCCCGTAGCACGGGTGGGGCGTCGCCCTCCCTTCGTGGAGCCGCAGGTAGCCCCAGCCGGCCGTGCGCCAGCGCGGCGTGCGGCGAGAGGGGCTGTCGGCCAGGCACAGCGCCGCGCCGTGCGCGGCGAGCAGCTCGCGCGTCTCTTCGACGAACCACGACTCGTGGCGGAGCTCGACTGCGACGCGGACGTCCTTTGGGAACCGGGCGAGCGTGGCCGCGAGCGCGTCGAGGTCGGCTCGGAGATTGGGCGGCAGCTGCAGCAGCACCGGGCCCAGCTTGGAGCCCAGGTGGCGGGCGTGGTCGACGAAGCGTTGCACGGGCTCGGCGGGCGCCCTCAGGCGCTTGACGTGGGTCAGATAGCGGCTCGCTTTCACGCCGACGACGAAGTCGTCGGGCGTGCGCCGGGCCCAGTCGGCGAAGGTGGCGGGCGCGGGCAGACGGTAGAAGGCGTTGTTGACCTCGACCGTCCGGAATCGGCCGGCGTAGTGCTCCAGCCACGCCGCCTGCGGGAGGGACTCCGGGTAGAACGCGCCCCGCCAGTGCCGGTACTGCCAGCCGGAGGTCCCCACGAAGACGGTCACCGGAGATACTTAGCCCGTGCGCCTCCCCGTGATGCCGCCGCTGAAGCCCATGCTCGCCAAGCTCGCGCGGGGCCTGCCGGCGCCCGACGGCCTGGTCTACGAGCCGAAGTGGGACGGCTTCCGCTGCATCGTGTTCCGCGACGGGCCGGAGGTGGAGCTCGGCAGCCGCAACGAGCGCCCGCTCACCCGCTACTTCCCCGAGCTGCTCGACGAGCTTCGCGACCAGCTGCCCGAGCGCTGTGTCGTCGACGGCGAGATCGTGATCGCGACCGACCACGGGCTCGACTTCGAGGCGCTGCTCCAACGGATCCACCCGGCAGACTCGCGCGTGCGCCTGCTCGCCGAGCAGACACCGGCCTCGTTCGTCGCCTTCGACCTCATCGCCGTCGGTGACGACGACCTGCGCGCCCTGCCGTTCGTCGAGCGTCGCGCCCGCCTCGAACGGGCCCTCGCCGGTGTCCGTCCGCCGGTGCACGTCACACCGGCGACGCGTGACCGCGCGGTCGCTGCCGATTGGTTCGAGCGGTTCGAAGGCGCCGGCCTTGACGGCGTCGTCGCCAAGCACGTCGACCTCCTGTACCGCGAGAATGAACGGGCGATGATCAAGGTCAAGCACGAGCGCACGGCCGACTGCGTCGTCGGCGGCTTCCGCTGGCACAAGAGCGGCGGCGTGATCGGCTCGCTGCTACTCGGTCTCTACGACGAGGCCGGCACCCTGCATCACGTCGGCGTGACCGCCGCGTTCAGCATGGCCCGCCGGCGTGAGCTCGTCGGCGAGCTCGAGCCGTATCGGAAGGACGCGCTCGAGGGCCATCCGTGGGCCGGGTGGGCGGAGGCGATGCAGGCCTCCGCCGGCAGGATGCCAGGGGCCCAGAGCCGCTGGAACGCGGGCAAGCAGCTCGAGTGGGAGCCTCTGCGTCCCGAGCTCGTGTGCGAGGTGGCCTTCGACCACCTGCAGGGCGACCGCTTCCGGCATGCCACCCAGTTCGTGCGCTGGCGCCCCGACCGCGATCCTCGTGACTGCACCTACGGGCAGCTCGACACCGCGGTGCCCGAGGTCCTGTCAGAGGTCTTCGGCGCCCGTTAGGTTCCACCCATGAGCGAGCCGCAGGCGAGCGAATCAGCGAACAGAGTGCCCCGCTCGGCGGGGCGGCCGCCGGAGGCGGCGACCCGATGAGCGACGTCCATCAGTGCCCGGAGTGCGAGTTGCGGTTCGCGACCAAGTGGGAGCTCGACGACCATCGGGCAACCGACCATCCGGACGAGGACGAGGACCAGGAGGGGGCGACGTGAGCACACTCCCCGGCTGGACACGCGACGGCGACACCATCACCAAGGAGTTCACGTTCGACGCGTTCATGGACGCGATCGGGTTCGTCGACCGGATCGCCACGCGGGCCGAGGCAGCCAACCACCATCCCGACCTCGAGATTCATTACAACCGCGTCATCGTGTCGCTGACCACGCACGACGCCGGTGGCGTCACCCAGAAGGACTTCGACCTCGCCGGCGAGATCGACGCCTGCGCGTGATCAGGTGCCATCGCCTCGAACCCGTCGCCTGAGATGGCGATGTAGCTGAGGCCGAAGCGCTCCCGCCGGGCGACGAGGTCGTCGACGATCTGGTCGACCGTCCCGACGAGGGCGAAGGGAACCTCGAGGGCCTCCTCGGGCGTGAGCTTGAAGCCGCCGGCCAGCGCCTCCGACGTCGCCTTGCGGTCGTTGGTGACCACCGGAAAGAAGATCGTCACCCCGAGCTCGATGTCGTCGAAACGGTCGCCCGCCGCGTCGCGAACCCAGCCGATCTTCTGCTCCACGCGCTCGGCGGTGCCGTCCGGCCCGAGGTCGCCGCTGACGACGCCGGGTCGCAGGTTGAAGTTGATCGACACGATGTCGGCCTCGCGGCCCGCGATCGACAGGACCCGCTTGGCGCCACCGCCCACGAGTATCGGCGGGTGCGGCTTCTGCACCGGCTTGGGCAGGCCGTCGTGCTCGGTGATCGTGTAGTGCTTGCCCTCGAACGAGAACGGCTTGTCGCCCCAGAGGCCCCTGACGATCGCGAGTGCCTCCTCGAACCGGTCGACACGCACCGCCGGCTCGTCGAAGGGGATGCCCGACTCTTCGTAGTCGGTGCGCATCCAGCCGGCCCCGAGCCCGAACTCGAGCCGTCCCTCGGAGAGCAGGTCGAGGGTGGCGGCTTCCTTGGCCAGCACGAGCGGGTGCCGGAAGTCGTTGTCGAAGACGAGGCTGCCGATGCGGAGCGTCGTCGTTGCGTCGGCGGCCGCCATCAGGGCCGGGATGGGCGCCAGCTGGTCGCCGAAGTGGTCGGGCATGAACAGCGTCGAGAAGCCGAGGTCCTCGACCTTGCGGGCCTTGGCGACCCATTCCTCGCGCGACCGGGCGCTCGCGATCTGCGCGCCGAAGCGGAACTTCTTCGTCTTGGGCATGGCGCGCAGGCTAACCGTAGAGTTCGTGGCCATGGCAGCCGGAGCAGACCACGACCACGTCATCGACACGGGCAAGGGTGAGTTCGACCTCAGCGAGCTCGGCCACCTCATGCCGGGGATGGCCGAGATCATGCCGCTCGTCGGCGGCCGGATCTGGAAGTGCTACTACGCGGGCAAGGCGGCGAATCAGGCGCTGGCGCGCTTCCAGCTCAAGGAGGCGGTGAACCTCATGGAGAAGGGCGCCTTCCTCCGGCCGAAGTACGCCGAGAACATGGACAAGTTCATCAGCGAGGAGGTGGCCGCGGTGGCCAAGGCCATCGAGGCCGAGGACTGGACCGCGTTCGACGAGGCCTTCACGGCAATGGTCGACGCCGCCAACGCGTATCACGACGTCTACGACAAGCCGTACCTGCGCTGGAAGATCCCCGACGCGCCGCCCCCCGACCTCGATATGACGCCGCGCCGCTAGCCGCCGCCCGTGCATCCCGCTGAGTGGCTGGCCGTCCTCCGCATCGGCGTCGGCCTCTGGTGGATCGAGAGCTTCCGCCACAAGAACAAGCAGGCCTGGTTCGAGCGCGGCGCGGGCATCAACTGGGCGCGTTTGGTCGCGGAGAAGCACCCGTGGCCGTTCGTGCGGCGCGGCTTCGACAGCGTCGTGGCACCGCGCCCGAAGCTGATGGCCTACGTCGTCGTCTTCGGCGAGCTCGCCATCGGCCTCGGCCTCGCGCTCGGCTTCCTCACGCCGGTCGCCGCAGCCGCCGGTCTGCTGCTCAACACCATCTACTTCGTCCTCATGATCAAGGACTGGGCCGAGCAGGGGCAGAACTCGATGATGGCCCTCATCGAGCTCGTCGTCCTCGGCACCCACGCGTGGGGCCACTGGTCAATCGGCCACGCCATCGGGTTGTTCTAAGGCGGCGCCCGCTCGGCTCGCTCGGGCTCCGACCACGTCCAGGCACCGGGCCGCCCACCGAGGCGCCAGCCGAAGACGGTCTTGAGGGCGTGGTGGAAACTGCAGAGCCGGGCGAGGTTCTCGAAGGTGGTCAGTCCACCCTCTGCGACCGGCTCGATGTGGTCGATCTCGAGGAACCGGCTCACCTCACAGCCCGGCACACAGCACACCGGGTCGCGTGCTTCGATTGCGGTGCGCAGCTTGG
>VAXF01000178.1 GCA_005888395.1 Actinomycetota bacterium
CAGCGCCCGCACCATCAGCGACGGCCCGAGGGCGATGCGGGTGACGATCGGCTGCGTCGGGCCGACGAGGACGGCCGACACGCCCGCGAGCAGGCCGGCCACCGTCCACACGACGAGCGAGATGCGCCGCACCGGGATGCCGGCGAGGTTGGCGGCGTCGCTGTTCTCGGCCGCGGCCCGGCTGGCGAGCCCGACACGCGTCGAGCGGAAGAACAGGGTGAGTGCGACGGTCACGATCGGGACGACCAGGAGGATGAGCAGCTCGCCCGTGGTGAGGCGCAGCGATCCGATGTGGAAGCTGGCGTGGAACGGCGTCGGGAACGTGGCCCGTCCCAGCCGCCCCCGCCTGGGAATGAACGCGTTGAGCGTGAAGAAGAGCTGCGACGCGCCGATGGTGGCGACCATGAGGATGAGGCGCGACCCGCTCCCCAGCTTCCGGATCACCACCAGCTCGGTGAGCGCGCCGGCCGCGGCCGCGACCAGCAGCGACACGAGCAGCGCCGGCCAGTAGTTCCAGTGATGGTTGACGACCAGCACCGGGATGAGCACCGCCGGGAGCGCGCCCATCTCGCCGTGGGCGAAGTTGATGACGCGCGACGTCTTGTAGACGAGGACGAGCCCGATCCCGAGGAGGGCGTACGTCATCCCGGTGATCAGCCCGAGCACGACGACCTCGATCGGGATGCTCATGCCTTCGCAGCCCGCCTGGCGTGCAGGGGCCGCTTGCGTCGTGCGCGAGGCGGTGGCGCCGGTTCGTCGTCGCCGTCGCGGCCGAAGAACACCGAGCGGACGAGGTCGCCGCGATCGAGCAGGTCGGCGGTGGCGCCGGAGAAGCGGATCTCGCCCTTCTCCATGAAGTAGGCGTGCTCAGCGAGGACGAGCGCCACGTTGAGCGACTGCTCGACGAGCAGCAGCGTCTTGCCCCGGCGCACGAGCTCCTCGACGGCGGCGACGATCTCCTGCATCACCACCGGCGCGAGCCCGAGCGAGAGCTCGTCGACCAACAGCAGCTCGGGGTCGGCCATGAGGGCGCGGCCCACCGCCATCATCTGCTGCTCGCCGCCCGACAATGTGCCCGCAGGCTGGTCGAGGCGCGGCCGCAGGCTCGGGAACAGCTCCACCACCCCCGCCACGCCCGCGTCGATGCGATCTCGGTCGCGCAGATGGGCGTAGTCGCCGAGGGCGAGGTTCTCGCGCAGCGTCAGCGACGGGAAGGTGGCCCGCCCGCCCTCGACGAGCGTCAGCCCACGGGCCACCCGCTGGTCGGGCCGGAGTGACGTGATGTCTTCGCCCTTGAAGCGCACCGTCCCCCGCGCTGCGGGCACCAGGCCTGCCACCACCCGCAGCAGGGTCGACTTGCCGGCGCCGTTGGTGCCGAGCAGTCCGACGCGCCCGCCGGCCGGGACGGTCACGCTCACGCCGAACAGCACCTGCAGAGGCCCGTACGCGGCGTCTATCTCCTTTACCTCGAGCAGAGGCTGTGGAGCAGAGACCCCGTACTGCGCCATATGTCCCTGTGTAGTCCCATTCGCGCAGTTCCACCAGGCGCGAGGATGCGGCCATGACCCCGGCCGACTGGCAGCTGCGGGCGGCGCCCGCCGCGCTCGAGCGGCGCTACCTCGCCGAGGGCTGGTGGACCGACGACTCGCTCGGAACGCTGCTGTCGCACGGACTGACGCGTGGCGCGGCGCTCGACTTCCGCATCCATTCGGACAGCCGGCCCTGGTCGGGGACGCTGGGCGACGTCCACGCGCTCGCCCGCCGGCTGGCGGCCGGCCTGCGCGCCCGCGGCGTCGCACCGGGCGACGCCGTCGCCTTTCAGCTGCCCAACTGGGTGGAGGCCGCGGCAACGTTCTGGGCCGTCAGCTTCCTCGGCGCCGTCGTCGTGCCCATCGTCCACTTCTACGGGCCCAAGGAGGTCGGCTACATCCTCCGGCGCACGGGCGAGCGCGCGCTCGTGACCGCGTCACGGTTCGGCCACGTCGACTACCTCGCCAACCTCGATGCGCTGCGCCCCGACCTGCCCGAGCTCGAGCTGGTCGTGCTCGTGGGAGACGACGAGCGCGACACGCCCCGCGGTGCGATCCCGTTTGCCGACATGGTCGCCGGCGACGCGCTCGACGCGCCGCTGCCGGTCGACCCGTCGTCGCCCGCGCTGGTCGCGTACACGTCAGGCACGACGTCGGACCCCAAGGGTGTCGTGCATTCGCACCGCACGATCGCGTCGGAGATCCGCCAGCTGGGCGCCGTACAGCCGGGTCCCAACGACCCGCCCCCGCTCGTCGGCGCGCCCGTCGGCCACGGCATCGGCATGCTCGCCGCACTGCTCATCCCCGTCTACCGCGGGCAGGCCATCCACCTCATTGACGTGTGGGACCCCGCGGTCGTGCTTGCGACGATGGTGCGCGACCGCGTCACGGCGGGCAGCGGCGCGACCTTCTTTCTCACCAGCCTGCTCGACCACCCCGATTTCGGGCCTGAGCACCGGGCGCTGATGCGCCACATAGGGCTCGGCGGGTCGCCGGTGCCGCGGGCGGTTGCGGAGCGGGCGACGTCGCTGGGCATCTCGATCGTGCGGAGCTACGGCTCCACCGAGCACCCGTCGATCACCGGCGGCAGGCATGACATGCCGCTCGAGAAGCGGCTGTCGACCGACGGACGGCCCCTGCCCGGCGTCGAGATCCGCCTGGTCGACGACGATGGCAAGGACGTGGGGGGCGGCACGCCCGGCGAGATCATCAGCCGCGGGCCCGACTGCTTCGTCGGTTACACGGATCCCGCCCTCACGCGGACGGTGTTCGACGCCGACGGCTGGTATCGCACCGAGGACGTGGGCGTGCTCGACGACGACGGCTACCTCGCCATCGTCGACCGCAAGAAGGACATCATCATCCGGGGCGGCGAGAACGTGAGCGCGCTCGAGGTCGAGGAGCTGCTGCTGCGCATGCCCGGGGTCGCCGAGGCGGCGGTGGTGGCCGCGCCCGACGAGCGCCTCGGCGAGCACGCGTGCGCGTTCCTGCGCGCCCTGCCGGGCGCGAACCTTCCGGACCTCCCGGCCGTCCGCGCCCACCTCGACCGCGCCGGCCTGGCCCGCCAGAAGTGGCCGGAGGACGTGCGCCCGATCGACGAGTTCCCGCGCACCGCCTCCGGCAAGGTCCAGAAGTTCGTCCTGCGAGAGCAGCTCCGGCTCGAAAACCAGTCGTGAGGGCGAGAAATCGGTCGCCAGGCGACCGATTTCTCTCCCTCGTGCCTGAAACCTGGCTCAGTCCTGGCCGAGGTAGAAGCGCGTGCCCTGGTCGTCGACGCACTCCGATGTGATGCCGTAGGGCTGTGCGACCGGGTCGGTGGCCGTGCCGCCGGCCTCCCGCACCCGCTCGACCGCGGCGGCGATGTCGTCGACCCGGTACATCGGCACGGCCGTCGTCCGCTCGTGCCCGCCCTGCAGCCCGACCATCGGCGCGACGTCCTCGACGCCCCAGCCGTCCTCGACCCTTGCCGGCTGGAACCGCCACCCGGCGACGTGACCGAAGAACGCGCGGAAGCGGGCCGAGTCCGCCACTTCGAGGGTGATGTAGGAGATGTCGCCGTGATGCGCGCCGTTCTCCGGGCCCTTCGCCGACGGGCCGGGTGGCGGCTGGAAGATGGCGAAGCGCATGCCCTGGTCGTCGGTGCATAACGAGATCAGCCCGTAGGGCTCCTCGTGCGGGTCCTCGGCCGTACCGCCGGCGCCACGCACGCGTTCGACGGCGGCAGGGACGTCGTCGACCGTGATGCAGAGGAACAACGTGTTGTGCTGCTCGCCGCCCCACAGCCCGTGGTGCAGCGTGACGCCCTCGACCTGGCGACTCCGCGGGTGCGGTGCGGCGGTCCGCCAGCCGAGCACACGCGAGTAGAAGGCGTCGGCCCGATCGACGTCGGGCACCCAGAGCGAGACGTAGCCGATGTCGCCGTGGCGTGGGTTGAGCGCGGGCGTCGCATCCGCCGGCGCCGTCGAGGCCAGCATCCACCGGTGGCCGAACGGGTCGCGCACGACCGCGTTGCGGCCGTACGGGTAGTCGGCCGGGGCGCGCTCGAGCACGGCGCCGGCGCGGACCGCCCGCTCGGTCGCGGCGTCGACGTCGGGCACCTCGGCGTGCAGGCTGAAGGTGACGGCGGCTCCCGGTTCGGGGGCGACGATGCCGATCTCGGGGTAGGCGTCGGCCAACATCACAAGCCCACCCGCGATCTCGAGCTCGGCGTGGCCGATGCGGCCGTCGGGCATGACGATCGGCTCACCTCGGCGCCGGGCACCGAGTGCCTCGACGTACCAGTCGAGCGCGCGGGCGGCATCCGCAACTGCGATGTAGGGGACGACGCCCGCGTGCGAGACGGACGAGACGTCAGCGGCAACCGACTCCTCGAGCGTGGCAGTGGACATGGTGGCTCCTCTCGGGACGGTGAGCGCCTGCTGGACGCGGGCGCGCAGACGAATGGCGAACGACGGATCGGGAGCGATCGGCACCAGCGGCGTGCGCAGGACCTCGAGCGGATCAGCCATCGCTGGCCTCCTCTCCGGAGTACGCGCGCCGGAAGGCTGCGCGGGCGCGCAC
>VAXF01000179.1 GCA_005888395.1 Actinomycetota bacterium
GGTCCGGCCACCTCGGGCCACCGATGTGAACGTGTCGAGAGTGTCAAGGTCCGGTACACGGGCGACAAAGTGACTCCCGTACCTGGGCGACACTCGCCTGAGGTTTAGCTAGCCGCCGAACGGCGGCAGGGCGTCGCCCTCGGTAGCGGCGATCGTCGGCGCGTCGAGCTGCAGCCCGAAGCCGTCGGCCATGCGGGTGAGGTGGTTGAACATGCCGACGACGTGGGCGACCTCGAGGCATCCCTCGTCGCCGAAGCCGAGCTCGCGCAGCGGCTGCCAGTCGCGCTCGACCACGCGGGTCGGCGTGGCGCTCAGCTTTTCGGCGACCCCGCACAGCGCCCGCTGGCGCTCGGTGAGCGTGGGCACGTCGCGCCAGCGCTTCTCCCGCACCGCTCGGGCGAGCTCCCGATCCCCGTTCTCCGCACGGAAGAACTCAGTGTGGGACTGCGTTCAATAGACGCAGTCCTGCGCCGCGGCGGTGACGCCGGCGACGAGCTCACGCTCCTCGTAGGCGAGGACGCCCTCGCCGAACATCGTCTCGAGGAACAGGGCGCCGAAGCGCTCGCCGATGCGCGGATGAGCGGCGATCAGCCTGGACATGTTCGTGTCGACGCCGTGGTAGCGGAGGTCAGCGTTGGCCGGAGGGAGCTCGATCCAGGCGTCGTCGGGCGCACCACTGTGGGTTGCGGCTGGGACCATGTCAGCACCCTTTCTGGGAGTCGGGATCTCGGCCCCGCGTGGGGCCTGGGGTGTCGATCATCGATTCGGTCTCTTGGTGGGTGCGCTTGCGGCGGCGGCTCTGCCGACGGCGATCCATCGGGTCAGCTGGCGCTCGGTGCGTAGCTCGTCGCCGTCGACGTGTAGCCAGCCCTGGATCGCTCGCCCTTTCATCTCCATCGGCCGCGCGTTGGTGGTCGCGAGAAAGCGGTCGGCGCGTGCGGGATCGACCCGCACCAAGAGACCGCCTTGACTGCTCGCCGCCACTGCTATCTTGCCGGCGACGAGGAAGGCGAGTCCTCCGAACATTGCCTGCTCGGTCACCGGCGAGCCGCCCGCCAGCAGCTCCCGAACGCGGTCGGCCAGGTGCTCGTTATACGCCATTACCACTCTCTTTTTTCCGCTCGACGTCGCGGTAGTCGAACGACCGAGTCGGGTTGCCGCGGAACAGCTCGTCATCCACCCACGATGGAGGTGTACCTGCGGGCCGCTGCGGCGTCATGCCTGGATCTCCGAGTCGGTGGCGTGGGGGACGAGGTACCGCAGTCGCTGCAGAGGGGCCGTCGATCCCTTGGTGCGCAACCCCAACCGGCGAGCCTGGCTCGGCTTGAGCTGCCCGGTTAGCACGCCGAGGACAAGCGGCGCGGGGCCTTGTAGTGCGAGGTCGGGCGATCGAGGAGCGCTGAACGTCGTACGCATCTCACCCCCCGTCAGTTCGATGAACGTGGGCCGATCCCCGATTCGGATCTCGATGACGACCGGTGGTCCAGCAGGTGCCGTGTCCTCGAGGAGCTCTGAGACGGGGAACGCCACCCAGTGACTGCGGAACTCTTCGTCGCCGGTGGGGTCGGTCATGTACCTCGCGCCGAAGTATCCGAGGGCCCGGAGGACCGGTTTAAGGTCTCTGCCAGCATCGGTCAGGTGGTAGAGGGTCGCGGCCACTGGGGGAGGCGCTGTTTCCCGTCTCACTAGCCCGTTCTCCTCGAGCTTCCGCAGCCGGTCGCTGAGCAGGTTGGTGGCGATCCCGGGCAGCCCGGTCATCAGGTCGGCGTGGCGGCATCCGCCCTGGAGGAGAAGCTCACGGACCACGAGGAGTGTCCAGCGGTCGCCGATCACGTCGAGAGCCTTCGCGACCGAGCAGTAATGACCGTAGGAACGCACGGTCTGAACCTAACTAGCTGCCACTTGAAATTCAAGAGTGAATACTTGATTTTCGGAGGCGACGGGATCGGTGCGTCGGAACCCGAACCCGGACAGCACGCATGTTTGACAAATGTTTGACGAGTTGCCCTCAACGCGGCGAGGCCCTCCGCGTGGGAGGGCCTCTAGCTACCAGACTGCTCCACCCCGCGTCGCTGACGTCAGGGTAGTCGACGGGCCGCGGCTATGCCGACGCCGGGCGGGTGGTGGTGGTCGTCGAGGACTGGGGGCTGGAGCGCTGCCGGGCCTGGTTGGTCTTGGCGCGAGCGTCGGCGATGTCGCGCTGGTAGGCGGCGAGGTCGCCGTTGCGGAGGTCGGCGTCGGCCTTGGCGTAGTCGGCGAGCGCCTGATCGAGCAGCTGCTGCACGTCCGGCGCCACCGTCGGCGCCGACGGGGCCGTCGGCGTGATCGTGGTGGGGGCACCCGGCGCCTGCTCGAGGGTCGGTGGGGCCTGACCGAAGATGTCGGCGAGCGCCTGGCGAAGGGTGTCCTCCATCACCGCCTTGTTGGCGTAGACGACGATGACCTTCTTGAGCTCCGGGAGCTGTGTGTTCTCGGCCACGACGTAGAGCGGCCGGATGTAGAGGAGCGACTGCTTGATCGGGATGACCAGCAAGTTGCCCTGCTCCACCTTCGACCCGGACGTGTTGAGCAGCGTGATTAACTTCGAGATCGACGGCTCCTGCTGAATGCGCGCGTCGACCTGCGTCGGCCCGTTCACCGACTTGGTTCGCGGCATCACGAACGCCTCGAGCTTGCCGTAATCGGCCGGGTCGCTCTTTGCGATCATGAACGCGGAGAGCAGGTCCTTGTTCGCCGGCGTGAACGGCTGGAGGATGAGGAAGCTCTCCGTCTGCTCGTTGGGCAGCCGCATCAACAGGTAGTACGGGTCCATACGCTGCACGGCCGGGACCGCCAGACCGGGGCCGGCCGGGGTCGTGGTCTCGGCGGCGGTGACCTGGCCCGAGCCGGGGTTGCGGGCGATGTCCCACGCGTCGGTCTTGCCGTAGAACTCCGAAGCCGTGCGGATGTGGTAGCTGCCGAAGGCGTTCGTCTGCACCCTGAACAGGTCCTCGGGGTACCTCAGGTGGGCGCGAAGGTCGCCGGGCATGCTCGATCCCGGCGTGAAGAGCTGCGGGAACGCCTTCTCGTACGCCCGCACGATGGGATCCTTCTGGTCGATGACGTAGAAGGTCATGGTCCCGTTGTAGGAGTCGGTGAGCACCTTCACCGAGTTGCGCACGTAGTTGAACGACGACCTGAGCCCACTGTCACCCGGCAGCCGGTCGGTGGGCGCCCGCTGGCCGTAGGGATAGTGACTGCTGGTCGTGTAGGCGTCCTGCACCCAGAAGATCCGGCCCTCGAGCACGACCGGATACGGGTCGCTGTCGTAGTGGAGGAACGGCGCGGCCTTCCGAACGCGGTCACGGATATCGCGGATGTACATGGCGCGGGACTGTGACGTGACGAACCCCGAGATGAGCGGGTTGATGTCGCCGAAGCGGAAGGCGAGGGCGATGCGTCGCAGCAGCGACGACATGCGCACGCCGCCTTCGCCCTGATAGCTCGTCTGGATCGTGGTGCCGTCGGCCTTCTGGTAGAGCGTCTCCGGCCGCTTGGTCTTGACGATCGCGTAGCCGCTGAGTCCCTCGCCGTAGTAGAGCGACGCCTGCGGCTCCTTCAGCGCCGGCTGGCCCACCGGCGGGAGGTCCTTCTCGAGGAAGTCGGGGAGCCCGTCGGAGGTCACCGCGTTCGCCGGCGACAGGACGGCGCCGTAGCCATGGGTGAAGTTGAGGTGCAGGTTCTCCCACGACTTCGACGGGACGCCACTGGAGTCGAGCTCACGAGCCGAGAGCACGACCTGCGTCGGCTTGCCGTTGACCAGGTACCGGTCGATGTCGACGTCGTTGAACGTGTAGAACTGCCGGATCTCCTGCAGCTGCTTGTAGGTGTCCTTGAGGAACAGGGGATCCCACAAGCGGACGTTGCGGATCGTCTCGGTGTTCTCGGTGAGGTCGGCCTGGGTGAGGCTCTCGTTGTAGTCGAAGCTGCGGACCTCGACCTTGTCGAGGCCGAGCGCGACGCGCGTGCTGTCGATGTTTCGCCTGATGTACGGCGCTTCCTTCTTGGACTGGTTCGGCTGCACGCTGAACTTCTGCACGATTGCGGGAACCGCGCCACCGACGATCACCGAGGTGAACGCCCACAGCGCGACCGCGATGATCGGCAGGGCCCAGCCGCGCAGCCGGATGTTGTAGAGGAACAGGCCGAAGGCGAGGAACGAGATCACCGTCAGCAGCACGAGGGCGGGCAGCTGTACGTGCACTGCGGTGTAGCCGGCGCCGTCGACGAAGCCGCGGGTGGAGAAGTTGAGCTGGTAGCGCTGGAGCCAGTAGCCGGCCGCCTTGAGGAGGGCGAGGACGCCGAGCAGCACCGAAAGGTGGGCCTTCACCTGCGGCGTCACCCGCTGCGCCGCGGGCACCTGCACGCGGATCCCACCGTTGAGATAGTGGGCGACCGCCGTCACGATGAGCACGATCACCATCGACGCGAACGCCCAGCTGACAACGAAGTTCAGGAACGGCAGCTGGAACACGTAGAACCCGATGTCCTTGTGGAACACCGGGTCTTTGGTGCCGAAGTTCACGCGGTGGGTGAACAGGATCCACGAGTTCCACTGCGACGACGTGCCCGCACCCGCGATGAGCGCGAACAGCAGCGCGATGATCGTGCGCACGAGCCGGGTGTGCGACCCGACGATGTCGTGGTAGCGCTCCACGAGCTCTTCCTCGGGGCCCGCAGGCCGGAAACGAGGCGCGATGCGATCGGCGATGGCCAGGTTGGCCCACATGACGACGAAGAAGAGCCCCGTGAAGATCACTGCGAGCGCGGCCTTCGCCGCCAGCACGTCGCGCCACACCCGGCTGAAGCCGACCTCCTGGAACCAGAGGAAGTCGGTGTAGAAGCCGAAGATGCCCCGGAGCGAGATGATCCCGAAGAACAGGATCACCGCGGCGACGATCAGCCAGATGCGACCACGGAACGGACGCGCCCGACGACGCGGGAGGTCAGTGGGGGCGCGCATACTGCGCAGACACTAGGCGTCGGCAGGCACGAGCAGGCACCGACACCCCGGATGCGCCGGGGGGTGGAGCTGCCCCGTGGGGAACACATCCCCCTTGGCCGTGGGGCCGGCCAGGGCGTCGTCGTCGCAGTCGGGACAGCCGGCGTCGCCGTCGTCGACCACCCAGCGCAGGCGGGTGCCGTCGGGCGTCGCGCCGAAGTGGCCCCGGCCGAAGGCGGCTGCCACCGAGTCGGACGCCAGCGCCTCGACCCGGTGGCCCTTGAACTCCCGGTAGGCCGAGCTCACGCGGTCGCTGTAGTCGAGCTCGGTGGCGTCGTCGTCGAGCGACTCGCGCAGGCTGTCGTCGAGGCGGGTCCGCAGCCGGCCGACCAGCTCCCCCGCCAGGTCCGTGGCCAGACCGTCGACGTCGACGTCGCCAGGCTGCCCGGCGAACTCGGCACCCACCGCGGCCGCCTCCTCGAGCGCCCCGACGACGAGGCTCTGGTAGCAACCGCGCTGCTCGTCGGCCGGCGGCAGGACCGTGTCGATCGACGGGCGCCCGCGGCGGGTGCGCAGCGCGTCGAGCACCGCGTTCTGCTCGTCCTGCAGCGCGCGCTTCAGGCGCCGGGCGAGCGCCTGCTCGATGGGCACCAGGAGCGCGTCGCGCCGCTGCAACGCGGCCTCGTCGCCGTCGGCCAGCGGCGGCTCGGCGGCGGCCGGGGCCACCGATGCCGGCGCCTCCTCCGGCGCCGGTTCCTCGACGCGCTCGACCGCGGCCAGCACCTCCTCGGCGTCGGCCACCGCCTCGGCCCGGTCGGCGCGGAGTTTGGCAAACAGCGCCTCGATGTTCTCTGCCGGCGGCGCCGGCCGGCCGGCCGAAGGCGGTTCCGCACCACCGGCCGCCTCGGGTTCGACGGATGCCTCGACTGCAGCATCGAGGGTGTCGAGCTCGACGTGCCCGACCTCGACAGCGGCGGGCTCGTCGGACACGTCCGGCTCGCGCTCGACGGCCGGCTCCGGCTGCCGATCGACGTCCGGCTCGGGGGTCAGCGCGATCTCGCGCACGATTCGCACCGACGACGAGCGGCGATCGTCGTCGGCCATGTCCGGCGCTCCCGCCTCGGGAACGCGATCGGAGGGCGCCTCGTCGACGAACTGCTCGTCGGCCGGCAGCTCCTCGAGAGCGACGGGCGGCGCGGCGGCCCGCTCGCGGCGAGCCTCGGCCTCGGCCGCCGTCAGCTGTTCGGTGACCTCGTCGAGGGTGCGGCGCACAACGCGGTACGCGTCGAGCAGACGATCTCGTCCGACCTTCAGCTGCTCGACCTGGGCCTGGCCCACGCGCCGCCGGCGGGTGAGATCGGCGAGGATCCGCTCGCGCACCGTCTGCGCCTCGGCCACCATCTCGCGACCGCGCCCCCGAGCCGCTTCGAGCTCGGCCTCGGTTTCGCCGTGGACGCGGTCGCGGAGCTCCGCGATCTCCTCTTCCGCCGCCCTCCGGATGCCCGCCGCGACCTGCTCGGCCTCCTCGACCCGCCGCGCGAGCAGGCCGTCGGCTTCGGCCCGCACGCGCGCCGCCTCCTCCTGGGCCTCTCGCACCAACCGGGCGACCTTCTGCTCGGCACGTCCGGCCATGTCGCCCGCTGCCTCGTGGGCCGCCCGCAGCACCCGGGCCGTCTCCTCACCGAGGTTGGTGAGGAGGGCGTCGTCGTCGGCGCTGGCCCGGAGCGGACGCTGCTGCAGCTCGTCGATCCGGCGCTGCAGCTCACGCTCGCGCTCGCGCAACGACGCGAGCTCCTGCCCGATCCGGCCGAGGAACGCCCGTACCTCGGTGACGTCGAACCCGCGGAAGCTCGTGGAGAACGAGTGCCGCGCGAGGTCGTCGGGCGAGGTGCCCGGATCCGACGAGATGACGATGCGGCGGTCGTCGGCCATTGCGCAGAAGCGTACGACTCCCGAACGCGGAGTTTGAGGACGCCCCCTACTGGCTCCGGCGGAGCTCCTGGATCATGCGCAGCTTCTCGATGATGCGCTCGCGCCGCTCGGCCTCGAGCTGCGGGTCACGGCGTGCGTCGATGGCTTGGCGCGCCCACTGGCCGAGGGTGACGGGGTTGAAGGGCTTCTGCACATAGTCGAGGATGCCCTCCTCCCAGCCGCGCATCTGGTCGCGCTCGTCGCCCTTTGCGGTGAGGAGGACGACCGGGATCTCGGCCGTCACCGGGTCCTCCTTCAGGCGGGAGAGCACCTCCCACCCGTCCATCCCGGGCATCATCAGGTCGAGCAGGATGAGGTCGACGCGCTCGCCGTGCGCCAACTCGAGGGCCGTCGGTCCGTCGGGCGCCTCGAGGACCTCGAAGTTGTCGAACTCGAGGTTGACGCGACACAGCTCGCGGATCTCGTCCTCGTCATCGACGATCATCACGCGGCCGCCAGTCATCGGGATGAACGCTAACAACCGGGCGGCTTGACCGGCGCACCGCTCGACGACTGGCACAACAGCCCGTTGACGGTGTTGACCAGGGGGTCCACGGTCTGATCCACGGATAACGCGCCGGTCGACGGCTTCGGCACCGGGCCCCGTTGACGAGCGCCTGGGAACGGTGGTCGGCGACGTCGAGGTGTGCAGGCCCGTCGGGACAGGCGTCGCATTCGCCGGCGCGTTCACCTCTGGCTGGCGGCCGACCAGGCCCAGGGCGGCCTCGATCTGGGCCAGCAGCGCGTTCCGGTCGGCGAGCTGGTCGAGGGCGACCAGGCCCCAGGCCGCGCCCTCGTCGCGGAAGCCGAACACGCCGCCCCAGCGCTGCGCGAACACGCCCCGACGACCCGTGACGGTGATGGCCGCACCCACCACCGTCTCGCCGGGATCGTGCCCGCGACCGAGCAGGCCCGGCGTGAAGGCCGGTTGGGAGCGAAGGCCCGGCACCAGCCGGCGGTAGAAGACGGTGCTCGGCCGGTCGCCCGCGGGCAGCTCACCCGTGAGCCCGCGGCTGCTGCTCTCGAGATCGCGACCGAGGTCGATCCAGTCGCCCAGGAAGCGCCGGTCCCACGTGTCGCTGTCGCGGTAGATCAACGGCACGGGCCGGCTGGGCACGAGCCCGACGGCGGGCACGTCGGCCTGGCGCAGGGCGGGCACGGCCAGGGACTGGCCCGCCGACTCGACGCTCATCGAGCCTGCGTAGACGCCCGCCGAGAAGGCCAGGCCACGGGACAGGCGAGCCGCGCCGGAGCTCACCGTGGCCACCACCGGGTCGGCGGCGATGCCGAGCCTGCCCTGCGGCACGACGACGAGCAGGTCGCCGGCGAGCAGCAGCGGAGCGGGACGGACCTCCACACGCGACCGGTCACGCAGCTCGAGGACACGTTGGCCGGCAAGCGTCAGGCGCGCCGAGCCGTGGACGACACGCACCCGGTCGCCGAAGTGGAGCACGCCGCCCCGCGCCGTCCGCCACGCGCCACCGTGCCGCGACACCTGCACCACGCCGGTTGCGGTCAGCCGGGCGTCACCCGCGCCCAGGTGTGCCGTCGAGCAGCCGGTGGCGGCGAGCGTCATCCCAACCAGGCCGGCAACCAGCCTCGCGAGCCGCGACCGCGTCATGCCCGACCTCGCGCCCGCAGCGGACGGGTGGGCGACTCGGTGGCGCCGTTACCATCCGCGCCGGCCCGGCCGGGGGGCGCGGGCAGCCGGGGGCGGCGCGAACGCGTCACGGGGAGCACGATCGTGAACGTCGAGCCCTTGCCCGGCTCCGACTCGCACACGAGCCGGCCGTCGTGCGCCTTCACGATCCGGTTCACGAATGCCAGCCCGAGCCCGAGCCCGCCGAAGCGGCGGGTCGCGGAGCCGTCGGCCTGCGCGAAGTCGGCGAACACCTGGTCGAGCCGGTCGGTGGCGATGCCGACGCCACGGTCGCTGACCGAGATCGCGATCGCGGCGCGCCTCCCGTTGCCCGCCACCGCGGCCCTGACCGACACCGGGCCGCCGTCGGGCGAGTACTTGATCGCGTTGTCGACGAGCTCGTCGAGCGAGCGCTCGAGCAGCTGCCGGTCGGCGTGCAGCTCCGGAAGGCCACGCGCCACACGACGGGTGATGCGATGGCCCTCGTCGACGCGCTCGCTCCAGCGCCCGACGACGTCGTCGACGAGGTCGCGGACCTTCACCGGCGCCGCCTCGATCTGGAGCCGGCCGGCCTCGATGGCGGCGAAGTTGACGAGCAGGTCGATCACGCGCTCGAGCCGCTCGGACGACTCGACGATGCCGTCGAGGAACTGCTTGACCTTGGGTGCGGGAACCGTCCGAGATCGCAGCATGTGGGCATAGCCCTTGATGGGCGTCAGCGGCGTGCGGAGCTCGTGGCTGATGTTCGACAGGAACTCCGTCTTCATCCGGTCGACCTCGCGCTCGCGTCGGATGTCGCGCAGCACGAACACCGCGCCGGCGACGTCGCCCGCGACGTCGTGCAGCGCGGCGGCAGAGATGGCCACCGGCACGGTCTCGCCGTCGAGCCGCCGCACGGCCGCCACCCGGCTCCACGGCCCCGCCGCAGGTGCCTCGGCGAGGAGGCCGGTGAGGTCCTCGCCGCCGTCGGAGAGCACGGCCAGTACGGCGGTGACCGGACTCCCGGTGGCACGCGACGCCGGCACGCCCGCGAGCTGCTCGGCCGCCGGGTTGAACGCGGTCACGCGGCCGAAGGCATCCACCGCGACGAGCGCCTCACCCATGCCGCCGACGATCGCCTCCAGCCGGCTCCTCAGCTCGGCCTCGTCCTCGGCGGCCCGCCGGAGGTCGGCGGTCATCGACTCGATCGATCCCGCCATCGAGTCGAACGCCGCGCCGAGCAGGCCCACCTCGTCGTCACTTTCCACGTGGGCTCGCACGGCGAGGTCGCCCTGCTGGATGCCCTCGGCCGCATGCGTCAGCGCCCGCAGGCCGGCGCCGATGCGCCCGCCCACCAGCGCGGCAAGGGCGAGGGCCACGAGGGCGGCAGCGAGG
>VAXF01000180.1:0-5793 GCA_005888395.1 Actinomycetota bacterium
GCCCTCCAACGGCTCGGCTGGCAGGTCGTCCGCCAGCGCGGTGGCACCGTCGCCGAGGCCGAGGCCGAGGCCGAGGCCGACGCCGAGCGGGCGCTCGTCGAGATCAGGGACGACCGCGGGGACCTCATCGCACGCCGGCACGACACCCTCGCTGCTCCGCCGAACCACGTCGCCCGGCGCCTCAGCTCCTGAGCCACCCGGCGAGTTGCCAGGAACCATGCCGCTGGTAGCAGTTCTGCTACCTTGACGGTCGTGCCCGTGATCCCGCAGAAGGAACTGCGCAACAACGTCGGCGAGGTCCTCCGCCGCGCCGAGGCCGGCGAGGAGTTCACGATCACGGTCGCCGGACGTCCCGTCGCGCATCTCGGTCCCGCCGAGCTCACCAAGATCTGGGACACGCCCGCCCCGGAGACGCTCGCCGAGGACCTCGAGCACTTCCCCGACGAGCTCGCCGACCCATTCACCTAGGTGCGCGCTCTGCTCGACACGTCGGTGCTCATCGGCACCGACGACCCCGGCGCGCTCGAGGGCGCCATCAGCGCCGCGACCCTGGCCGAACTGCACTTCGGCGTCCTGATCGCCGGCGCCCAAGACGAGCGTGGCCGCCGAGCCCTGCGCCTCGGCGTGATCGAGTCGACGTTCGAGCCGCTGCCGATCGACGCCGCCGTCGCGCGCGAGTGGGGACGCCTCGCCGCGGCCGTGCAGGCCCGCGGCGGCCAGCCCCGCCGGCGCGCGCTCGACCTCGCGATCGCCGCGACCGCGAGCGTCCACAACGTGCCCCTGCTCACCCGCAACGCCACCGACCTCCAGCTCGTCAACGACCTCATCGACGTCCGCACGCCCTAGACGACGGCGCTGCTCGACACCTCGGCGCCGATCGACACCAGCGATCGCACCGCGCCGAGAGGCGCCACCAGCGCCGCCCGGCTGGTCGAGCTGCAGCTCGACGCGCCAGTCACAACCGACAACGATGAGCGCGCCGGTCGGGCCCTGGACCTCATCGCGCTGCCGCACGACGCCCTCGTTGCCTCGCCGGACCGCGCCACCCGGCGCGTTGGCCCCTGAAGCAGCCAACCACGCCATCCACGATTCCACCCGCGGTCGTCGACGCGCGCCGCTTGACTCGCCCGTATTGTGTCTGACACAATATGTCGCGGTGGACATCAGATGGGCACGTTCGGCCACCAAGCACCGCATCAGCCGCAAACGCAGCGGCCACGTCGTACGGACCGCAACCACGATCATCAAGCAACCGCCACCCACCAACGCGCCCGCCGGTGCCGACGACCGGCTCGTCTTTCTTGGCCCCGACCAAGACGGCACGCCGCTCGAAGTGATGGCCATCGAAACCGACCGCGGCCTGCTGGTGATCCACGCCATGCCGATGCGCGACAAGTACATCCCCTACCTGGAAGAACAAGATGCCTACTAGCCGCAAGCGCGTCCCAGGGACCACGAAGAAGAGCCGCACACCGATCACCGAAGAACTCGCCGAAGAGCTGGCCCGCGAAGCCGAGGCCGGATACGACCTCAGCAAGGGCCGACGCGTCGGTCGCCGCTCGCTGGCCGGCGGCACCGGCAAGTCACCCCGGCTCAACTTCCGGATCACGCCAGACCTATACGCCGAGGCATCCGAGCGCGCCGAACGCGAGGGCAAAACAGTCAGCCAACTCGCCCGCGACGCGCTCGAGCAGTACGTCACCAAGTAGCTCCGCCGAGCCAGACAGGCCGGCATGAAGGACGACCGATGACCGAGAGGCAATACCTGATCGTGATCGAAGGCGCCGTGGGCATGAACTACTCGGCCTATGCGCCCGACCTCCCCGGCTGCGTCGCCACGGGCGCCACGCGCGAGGAATGCGAACGCGAGATGCGCGACGCCATCACCTTCCACATCGAGGGACTCCGCGACGCCGGCGAACCTGTCCCCGAGCCCTCGCAGTTGACCGCGACCTACGTCAAGGTCGCCGCGTAAGGACCCTCCGAACCGGCACCGCTCGCTGTCGGCCGCCTTGACAACCGCGTCCGCGGTGCCAGTTATTTCAATTTCGGCCCCGAAATTTGAATAACGGCGGCGCGCGAGGCCAGCTATTCCAGCCGGCGTCAACAACGACGCGACGGTTCCCAGGCGACAGACGGTAGGCCCGGTCATCCGTCCCACCCGACGTGGATGTGGTCGCAGTGGTCGGCGCGGGCGAAGCCGCGCGGGTCGTCCGGCCCGTCCGGGTCCCAGCAGTAGATGAGCTCGGTCGCGCGCAGCGGTCCCTGCACGGCGGCCAGCTCGCGCACGAGGTCGGCGCATTTGCCAGTCCGGGTGCCGCGGCAGACCTCGCCGTCGACCTCGCCGATGTCCATCGCCCGGCCCGCCGCGTGGTTGGAGACCGCGCCGTCGACCGTGTACTCGGCGTGGTCCGACTTCAGCGCCGTGATCACGACGCTGTGGTGGCGGCCGATCCAGGCGAGCGTGTCGATCAGCCGCGGGTCGATCGTGCCCGAGCGCAGATCGGCCTGCTGGATCGGGGTCAGCGCGACCCGCGGGTTGTGCAGGACGTCGCGCACGCTGGCCGAGCCGGCGGGCTGGCCGGCGCTCGCGCTCGGCGCGCCGCGGTACTGCTCGGCCTTGGCCAGGACCTCGGCGACGTACCAGTCGGCGTGGTTGTAGGCGTACAGCGCCGCTCTGTAGTCCTCCGGCGCGCCCGCGTCGCGCAGGTACCGCGCTGCGGTCGGGATCGCATCGGCCGGGTCGTAGGGAGACCGCCGGCCGTCGCCATCGCCGTCGACCGCGTACTGGTGCCACGTGCTCGGCGATCCCTTCAGTTCGATCTGCATCGGGCCCGCGCAGCAGCCGAAGCCGTTGACGCCGTCGTGGACCCCGGCGGCGTGCGAGCGGCCGTGCTCGGTCTCCACCCAGCCGATCGCCGCCAGCACCCAGGGGTCGATCCCGTACTCGCGGCCCGCGGCCTCGTAGAGGCGCAGGTACGCGGGCGGGATCTCGGCGCGGGCGAGCCCGGACGGCCCGTAGCCGCCCGAGAACAGCGGGCGCAGGCCGAAGATCGCGCCGAAGATCCCCATCACGATCAACAGCAGCAGCGCGACCAGCAGTCCGACCGCGGCCAGCATGGCGGGCGCGAGGCGGCGGGGGGCGGCGCTGTCGGCGGCCAGGGCGGAGTCGCTCATGCTCAGCTCTCGACGTCGGTGACCTTCCAGCCCGACCGCTGGCGCGCGAGCTTCAACGGCACCGTGTAGCGACGGGCGCCGTCGCTCACCAGCGCGGTCGCCTCGGCGCGCACCGGACCGGCGGCGTCCGCCTGCACGAGCACCACACGCGCACGGCGCCCGCGCTCGCGCGCGGGAACCCGCGGGCGCTCGTTGTCCAGCTGGCGCACCAGCGCGGCGGTGGCCGCGGCGATCCGATCGGGGCTGCGCCGGCCGTACGTGTAGGGCAGGTAGCCCGCCAGGAACCGGCGGGCGGCCCGCTTGGCGGCGTCCACCTCGCTCCGCGACGCCTCGAGCGCGGCGGGTGGCTTTCCCTCCTCGCTGGGTGCCTGGAGCGCGGCCGTGGCCGGCGGCCCGGGCGTCGGCAGCTCGCGCGTCGGGGTCGGCGCCCGCCGGTCGGCGTGGTGGGCCGGCGGGGCGGGCTTGGCGAGCAGCGCAAAGCCCGCGGCGCCGGCGAGGATGACGGCCACGGCAATCGCGAACAGCCGGCGGCGGTCGCCGTCGCGCAGCGGCCGGTTCAGCCAGGCCCGCAGCGCGTCGATCACGACCGGCGCTCCTCAGAGGCCGGCTCGTGGCGTCGCGCTGCGCCGGTGTCGGTTCTCGTCAGAAGGCGATTTCGGTAGCGCTCATGCTCGGAGGCCGGATCGGCGTACAGATCAGGTGGGCTCGTCGTCAGGAGCGCAACCGGACCGTCTATCGATGCTCGTCTATCGCCACCGCCGCGCACGGGGCTCCGAGACCCCTTCAAGCTTTGAAGCGACAAGGTTCCTTGACAAGTCTTGCTGACAAGGTACCTTGTCACGGTGAGGATCGCGGAGCCGGCCCGGAAGCACGGAATCGCTGACGAAGACATCCGCCACGCAGTCCGCAACGCCATCGCGCAGTGGCAACTCGATGACGACCTCACGATGCGTGTCGGCCCCGCCCGCGATGGCGACCTGCTCGAAGTCGGCGTGCTCGGCATCGACACCGACGACCCCGTGATCGTCCACGCGATGCCCGCCCGCCCGCAATACCTACCGCACCGATGACTGGAGAAAGGACAATGCATACCGAAGAGGAGATTCAGCGAGCCGCGAAGCTCGCCGAGGCGTCCGACCCGTCCGGCGTCCCGATGGACGACACGACCGACCTGCGCGCCATCGCTGAAGCGGTTGACCGCGTGCGCGCTGGCGAGGCTCGCATCCGCGAACTCGTGGTGCTTGCACGCGCCAACGGTCGATCCTGGGGCGAGATCGGGATCGCGCTCGGCGTCTCCCGTCAGGCAGCTCGCGAGCGGTTCACAGAGAAGGTCGGCACGTAGGTTGGATGCTCCTGCCGGAGCGCTCATGCCTCTGAGCGCGCTCACCGGAAAACGCCCTGCGCGTTGGCGAGCGCCTCGCCGAGCTCGAGCTCGATCGCGTGGCCAGCCCGCCAGCGTTCCCACGTCCGGCCATCGGGCGGACGACGGTCGCCCTGCCAAAGCCGATAGCGCTCGAGCGCGATAACCAGCGCCTCGACGTCGCACCAATCGAGCGTCAGGACGACGCCGCGGTTGTCGTCGCGCACGCTCACGCGTGTGAGCTCACTCATCGGAGAGCTCCTTCGCCTCGAGGGATGCGCGCAGGGCACGGGCGCGGCGCATGGCGTCCTCGTGGGCGTCGCGCGGCGTGGGCTCGCGCACCGGCTCCGGGCGAGCGGGCCGCGGACGCGAGCCGTTGCCGTTCGACGACGCTCCGCGGGCGGGCTGCGGTGCTCGGCCGTTGCCATTGTTCGACCTCGCATGCTCGAGGTGGCTTGCGAACGAACCGCTCGGCGCGGCCAGCGCGGCGTGGCCGTCGCCACCGCCGTTGCGGGTGACCGGAGCCGGAACTGGCGAACCGGCGCCGGGCTCGTCGGGTGGGCTTTGGGGCGGCGCTCCGCCGGCCAGCACGCTCTCCTGGCGTGCGCCGTCGTCTTGGGCGCCGCGGCGGGGAAGCGCTAGCAGTGCGGCGAACGGGCGCCCGGCGATGTCCGCTCCGCGCTGGACCGCGCTCAGCTGCGGCAGCCGCTCGTGGTAGTGCAGCCCCGTGGTCGCGGCCACCAGCCGCGCCGTGATCTGGCGGCGGTACAGGAAGATCGCCCAGAAGAAGATCCCCTGCAGCCCGAACGCGAACAGGAACCCCAGCGACGACGTCGAGCTGGCCAGCGCCGCCGCGACGGCGACGACGATCGCGATCACCAGCGAGTACAGCGCCTTGATGAAGACCGCGGTCGCGAGCTTGCCCAGCCAGGTGCGGAAGAAGTCGTGCCCGGCGCGCGGGAAGATCCCGATCACCAGCGCGACCGGCGCGAAGCCCAGCAGCACCAGCGCGACGACCTGGGCGAGGATCACCGCCAGCGAGAGGAAGCCGAGCAGCACGACGGCGCCCAGCGCGCTGGCGAACACGACGAGCGAGAGCGTGAGGCGCTGGAAGGCGCCGTGCTCCTGCTGGATGTCGACCGCGGGCGAGTCGGACTTGTCGACCGCGTAGCCGCTGAACTGCCGATCGTCGCGCGGCGCCTCGCCCTTGCGCAGCGCGTCGTACTCGGCGTTGCGCTCCTTCGAGCCGGCCGGGT
>VAXF01000180.1:5871-7243 GCA_005888395.1 Actinomycetota bacterium
ACCGACCGGTCGCGGGTAGCCGTCGCTGTCGCGGCGGGTGGTGTCGACGCAGTGGCGCAAGCCGCCGAACTCGAGCACCACCCACGGGTCATAGACGAGCGTCTTGAAGAGCTGGTCGGAGACCTGGCGCTTGGCCTGGCCGGGGTCGTCGACCGTGCCGCGGTTGGCCCCCGACAGGAACGCCAGCGACATCGTGTTCGTCCACCGGCTCGCCGTGCCGATCGTGCGCTCGGGCTGGTAGACGAAGAACAGCGCGATCAGCACGAAGACCACAGACAGCGCGAGCGCGCCGGCGGACTCGGTGTAGCGACGCTGCACCAGCGCCTTCCAGATCCCCCAGATGCCGGCCAGGACGACCGCGACGACCATCCACGCCTGCCCGATCACGTTCTCGTAGAGGCTCGAGATCGCGCCGGCAACCGGGCCGAGCGCACCGTCATCGGGGCGCGTCGGATCCCCGCCGAGCAGGTTCAGCGAGAACGCCCAGGTGAACAGGTTGATGACCGTCTTGACCAGGAAGCTGGTCAGGCTCCACAGCTGTGCTGCCGCCCAGTGGGCGATCGTCGCCGGCACGCCATCGAGCTCGGTGATCCCGACCTGCGTGTGGTAGTCCAGCGAGAACGCGCTCAGCGGGTACTGGTCGACCAGCCCGCCCCCGCCCGACTGCGCCGGGTCCGGGGAGATGTTGCCCAGCACGTCGGTCCCGAGGTCCTTGGCGATCGCGTCCGGCCACGCGAGCACGACCAGCGCCAGCGCCATCAACACCACCACGAGGTGCCGACGTCTCACGCGGCAACCTCGCGCAGCTGCCGGCCCCCGGGCGACGTGTCCAGGATCGTCAGCAGGTGCGGGTAGACCGGGTCGATCTGCACCTCGGCGACGCAACTCGGCGACGCGGTCGTCGATGTCGCGCATCAGGCAGCGCCCGCGCCGGTAGCCGCGCACCCGCTCGACCAACGCTCGGTCGTCCGGGTCCAGGCCGAGCAGCTCGAGCGCGCGGCGCGCCTCGGCCGCCGTCTCCTGGCCGAAGATCAGCCGGGTGCCGATCAGGTTCTCGATCTCACCGACGTCGGCGAGCTGCTGAGTGGCGAGGATCAGCGTCGCGTTCTCCGCCCGCCCCAGCCGGTTGAGGCGATCGATCAGCCGGCGGCCGTCCCGGCTGGCCAGCAAGAACCACGCCTCGTCGAAGAGCACCACCTTGTGCACCGACCGGTCGCCCGAGACCAGCCGCATCGCGTAGGCGGCGATCAGCTTGAGCGTCGCCACCCCGAGTCGCTCGGCCTGGTCGTAGTCGGTGCGCGGCACGCCCGGGGCGGGGAGGCTCAGCCCGCGCGCCTTGATCGTCATCACCGGCCGCTCCGCTGACACCCGC
>VAXF01000170.1 GCA_005888395.1 Actinomycetota bacterium
TGACCATCCCGCCCGAGTGGATGCCGAGGTGGCGCGGGTAGCCCTGCACCTGCTCGGCCAGCACCAGCACCGGCACCGGGATGTCGTGGTCGCCGGCCTCGATCGTCGCCCGGGTTCTGGGGTCCCCGCCGGAACCTTCGGTTCCGGTGGGGTTTAGAGCGCCCCACGCGTCGACCTGCTTCGACCACGCGTTCACCTCGTCCTCGGCGTGACCGAGCGCCTTGCCCATCTCGCGCACCGCCGACTTGGCCCGGTAGGTGATGACGTTGGCCACCTGGGCGGCCTTGTCGCGGCCATAGCGCGCGTAGACGTACTGGATGGCCTCCTCGCGCCGCTCGTGCTCGATGTCGAGGTCGATGTCGGGCGGTCCGTCGCGCTCGGGCGAGAGGAAGCGCTCGAAGAGAAGCTTGAGCGAGACGGCGTCGGCGTTGGTGATGCCGAGCGCGAAGCACACCGCGCTGTTGGCGGCCGAGCCGCGTCCCTGGCAGTAGATGTTGGAGCGCCGGCAGAACTCGACGATGTCCCAGACGATGAGGAAGTAGCCGGGGAACCCGAGCTGCTCGATCAGGTCGAGCTCGTGGTCGATCTGGCGGTAGGCGCCGAGAACGCGCTCCGCGCCACGGGGCCCGTAGCGCCCGGCGGCGCCGCGCCCGGTGAGCTCGCGCAGCCACGTCATCTCGGTGTGGCCGTCGGGGACGGGATAGTCGGGCAGGTTGGGCGCGATCAGGGCGAGGTCGAACGCGCACGCTCGGCCGATCTCGGCGGCCCGCTCGACCGCGCCGGGGTACCGCGCCAGCCGGCGGGCCTGCTCGGCGCCCGACCGGAGAAAGGCCGTGCCCGCGCCGGGCAGCCAGCCCTCCAACGCGTCGAGCGAGCGACGGGCGCGAACCGCGGCCAGCGCGGTGGCGAGCGATCGCCGGTCGGGATGGGCGTAGTGGACGTTGTTGGTGGCGACGACGTCGACGCCCGCGTGTGCCGCGAGGACAACGAGGGCGTCGTTGCGCGTGGAGTCGAGCGGGTCGCCGTGGTCCCAGATCTCGACGGCGACGTGCTCGCGCCCGAAAGCCCGAACGAGTGTGTCGAGCCGTCGAGCCGCGACCGCGGGACCTTCGGCCACCAGCGCCGCCGGCACCGCGCCCTTGCGACAGCCGGTGAGCACCTGCCAGTGGCCGGCGTGAATGCCGGCAAGGTCGTCGAGCTGAAATCGAGGAGCGCCCTTCTCTCCGGACGCCATCTGGGCCGAGGTGATGGCGCGGCAGAGGCGGGCGTAGCCCTCGGGGTCGCGCGCGAGGACCACGAGGTGGCGGCCCTCGGGATCTGGGATGCCGTTCTGCGGGCGCGTCAGCCCGAGGGTGAGCTCGGCACCGAACACCGTGGGCACACCGAGGACCTTGGCCGCCTCGGCGAAGCGCACCACGCCGTACATGCCGTCGTGGTCGGTGAGGGCGAGTGCGTCGAGCCCGAGCCTGACCGCCTCCTCCACCAGCTCCTCGGGGTGCGACGCGCCGTCGAGGAAGCTGAAGTTGGAGTGGCAGTGGAGCTCGGCGTAGGGAACGGCGCCCGTCCGCCGGCGCACCGCCGGCGGCTCGTACGCCGGCCGGTGCCGGCTGGCGGCGGCGTTGTCGTAGTTGGGCTTCGGGCCGATGGGGCGGGGGTGGCGGTCGGACAGCGCCCGCTCCAGCTGGGCCCACGTCATGTCCGGGTTGTTGAAGCCGCCCACGTGGGCAGCGTATCGAACGTGTGTTCGCTAGGCTGCGGCCAGGCTCGTGTCGGGGACGACCTCGCCCGGCTGGCGGTTGCGGGCCCGGTAGAGGGCCGACGCGGCCACCAGCGCGCCCACCAGGCTGAGGGCGCCGCCCATGCCGATTCCGGCGCGCGCCCCGAAGTGCTGTGACACCCAGCCGGCGATGGGGCCGCCTATCGGGGTGCTGCCGAGGAACACCACGCCGTACAGCGACATCACCCGCCCGCGCATCGTGGCCGTCGAGTTCAGCTGCACGGTCGCGTTGGCGGTGGCCATGAACGAGATGCTCGTCGCGCCGACGACGAACAGCAGGACGGCGGCCGACGTCACCGTCGGCGCCGTGGCCGCCACCATCGTCATCACACCGAAGGCGGCGGCGGCGCCGACGAGCAGGCGCGGCGTGGGACGCGAGCGGCCCGCGGCGACCAGCGCGCCCACGAGCGACCCGGCCCCGAGCGACGACGACAGCAGTCCGTAGGTGGCGGCGCTGCGATGGAACGTGACCTTGGCCAGGACCGGCAGGACGATGCTGAAGTTGAAACCGAACGTCGACACGACGGTGATGAGCAGGATCGTCGAGCGCAGCACCGGCGTGCGCCAGACGTAGGCGAATCCCTCGCGGATCTGGCCCCTCGCCCGGCGCACCGGCGTGCCGGCGAAGAGCTCGTCGCGGCGCATCGCCAGCAGCGCGCCGATCACCGCGACATACGAGACGCTGTTGAGCAGGAAGCACCAGCCGGTGCCGGCGACGACGATCACCGCACCGGCCACGGCCGGGCCGAGCGTGCGGGCGCCGTTGAAGAGGGCGCTGTTGAGCCCGATGGCGTTCGGGAGGTCGTCGGGCCCGACCATCTCGGTCACGAACGCCTGACGCGTCGGCATGTCGACGACGGTCACGCACCCGTAGGTGAACGCGATCGCATACACCATCCACAGCTCGACGACGCCGGAGAGCGTGAGTGTGGCGAGGACGGCGGCGATGGTGGCCTGGGCGGCGGCAGTGACGACCAGGGCCTTCCGCTTGTCGACGCGGTCGGCGATCACGCCCCCGAGCGGCCCGAGGAGGAGCATCGGGAGGAACATGAGCGCGGTGACGACGCCCACCGCGATACCGCTGTCGTGCGAGAGATGGAGCACGAGCCAGCCCTGGGCGACCGTCTGCATCCACGTGCCGATCTGCGACAGGCCCTGGCCGACGAAGAACAGCCGGTAGTTCCGGATCGCAAGCGAACGGAACGTGCGGCGGGCGATCGTCACTGTGTCGTTCTCCCCGGCGGGGCCCCAACCCCGCCTCCTCGCCGAAGGCGGGGCCCCCAGCCCCGCCCGGCGCTGTCGAGGTCGTCCCCCACGAGTCGTTCGAGGATCGGCAGGGCACGTTCGAGTGCGGCGACGTCGTCGGGCGCGAGGTCGCGCAGACGGCGGGCGATGTATGCGTCCTTCCGCCTGCGGCTGCGGGCGAGCAACCGGCGGCCCTCGCCAGTGAGGCGCACGCGCGTCACCCGCCGATCGCGCTCGTCGACCTCGCGCTGCACCAGGCCGCGCTCCTCGAGCCGCCCGGCGACGCGAGTGATGGTGGGAGGTTGCACGCGCTCGGCGCCCGCGAGCTCGCCGAGCGTGAGCGGCCCGAGCCGGTCGACGCTCGAAAGGGCCGACAGCATCGTGGCGGTGACGTCGCCGTCGGACTGCTGCCGCAGCCGCCGGCCCAACCGGGTGAGCGCCAGCCGGAGGCGGGGGGCGAGATCGATGTCTACGGCAATGGGCGGCATGTCCCTTAGCCTAACTAATTAGCCGAGCGAACGATTCCCAATTTTGCGGCGGACGCCGTCGCCGCCGAAGGCGGCCTCAGCCGGCTGCCGCAGAAGAAATAAGGAGCGCGACCGAGGAGGGCTTTGCCCGACGAGGGAGCACCGCAGAGCTCGCCCGAGAAGCTCTGCTTCGAGGGCGAAATCAGTCGTAGGTGGCTTCGACGAACCACTGGCCGCCCTCGCGCAGGAGCAGGTGGGCGCCACTGTCGGCGGTCACCACCTGGCGGCGCACCCGCCGGTGGTGGGTGGGTGGGTCCCACCAGCGCTCGTCGACCGGCCACGCCCCCGACCAGGCGACGACGTCGAGACCGTCGATGTCAACCGGTGACGGCACGGCGTGGACGGTGGCCGGCGCGGGGGCCGGCAGCCGCCCCGGCCACGGGCTGGAATCGCGTGGGAGGTCGCACGCGTCCCCCCACGGCACGAGCCGGACGCGCTCGGCCGGGCCACGCCCGCCGACGAGGATCGCGGTGGCGACGGCGTCAGGCCCGAGCATCCCTTGGAGCCGGGCGAGGGCACGCGTCACCCGGTCGTCGGCGACCGCGCCGCCCCAGAACCCCGACTGCCGGCCCCGGTCGGGGCCGACCTGGTCGGGCACGAGCCGCAGCAGCGTGACGCCCGCCGTCGGCCGTTCGCCCTCGGTCGCGTGCAGCCAGCCGTCGAGCTGCCACCGCGCCCGCTCGGCCAGCGCCGCCGCGGTCAGCCAGCCGCTGTGACGCCACACGCGCGTCAGGCGTTCGCCGTGCTCGGTCTCGGCCTCGATGCGAACCCGGCTGCAGACGAGGCCGTGCGCCGACAGTCGCGCGTGCAGCTCGTCGGCCAGCGACTTGGCCACGAAGGCGGCGGCGTCGACGCGTTCGACGGGAGGATCGAGCTCGGCCGACACCGTGAGGTCCGGCGGCGACACGCGTGGCGTGGGCGGGTGGTCGTCGAGGCCGCGGGCGAGCCGGTGGGCACGGGCGCCGGCGAGCCCGAAGCGTTCGAGCACGGCGGACACCGGCAACGTGGCAAGGTCGCCGAGCGTGTGGACGCCGAGGCGACGCAGGAGATCGGCGAGCTCGGCGAGCTCCTCGGGCCCGATCCGGTCGACGTCGAGCACGGCCACCGGCAGCGGGGCCAGGAACGCCGGCGTCTCCCCCGGCGGAACGATCGCGTCGAGGCGAGCGGCGAGGGTGGCGGCGAAGATGCCGTCGGCGATGCCGACCTGGGCCCCGTCGGGGAGCGATCGTCGCAGGCGCGTGACGAGCAGCTCGTCGCCGCCGAAGAAGCGCGCCGGCCCGCGTGTGCCGAACGCGCACACGCCCGGCCGCACCACCTCGACGCCGGGCACGAACGTCTCGATCGTCCGCACGACCGGCTCGAAGGCCCGGGCATCGCCGTCGGTGTCGTGCCGAGGGCACCGGACGACGAGCGTGCGGACGATCATCCCGCTGTCGAGAGCGCGATCGGTGGCGCCATGACACCACCGATCGGCTCCTCGTCGACGGAATCGGCGAGGGCATCGGCGAGAGAGATGCCGCCGTCGGCCGCCGGCAGCCACAGTGCGACCAGCCGCTCGCGCGCCGCCGCCCCCCGGCCGCCGGTGACCACCTCGACCCGGCGGCCACGCAGCCGCCCGTGCCCCTCTCCCAGCCCGTGCCACTCGTTGCGCGTGACCGTCAGCCGGACGTCGGCCCGCTCCGGCCACTCCCCCCCGCTGACGATCAGCACCGCGCCGCGCAGGTGGCGCGGCGGGCGGGCGAGGACGATGTCGAAGGCGTCGAGGAGGGTGGCGGCGACCGTGGGCCAGAGCGCACGATCGGTTGAAGAGACAAGAACCAGGCGCTCGAGGGCCACGCCGAGTTCGGCCGCTGCCACCAGGCCGAGCGAGCCCAGGCCGGCGGCCGCGCACCACGACCCCCCGGTCGTGGCCTCGGCGACGAGGGCCAGCACGAGCGACGTCGAACCGGAAACAGCGACGACGGCGCCCCGCCGCAACCCGGGCTCGGGCAGCAGCGTCCCGAGCGGCTCGCGCACGGACAGCAGGCGCTCCCCCGCCATCGACACCGGCCGGGCGACATCTCTCAAGCCCGTGCTCAAGCCCGTGTCGACCGGCCCCATGGGGCCAGTCTATCGAACAGATGTTCGCTCATCCCGGCGTGGGGCTGGGGCCCCCACGCCGGGACAGCGACCTGGACCGCCTAGCCGACGAGGGCGTCGGCCTGACGGACGCGTCGGGCCATGCCGGCGAGCAGCTTGCGAGCGAGCTGCGGGAGCTCCCTGAGCAGCGCGCTGAACTCGGAGTCGTCGAGCACGAAGAGCTCCATCGGTGTCAGGGCGGCAACCGTGGCGTTGCGCGGTGCGTTGGCGAGCAAAGCGAGCTCGCCGAACCAGTCGCCTGTCCGCAGGGTGGCCACGGTGTCGTCGTCGTGCATCACGGCCGCCTGCCCGGAGAGGATCACGAAGAACTCACGTCCGCGCTGGCCCTCGAGCACGAGGATGTCGCCCGGCTCCGCGTGCAGCCGCCGGACGCGGCGGGACAGCAACTCGAGCTCGCGGTCGTTCAGCGCCTCGAACAGCGGGACGGTGCTGAGCAGCGTGATTTGTCCCTTCTGCGTACGCATGGAAACAGTGTGACGGCCCGGTCGCCGGACGTCTGCGTATTTGTGCTCAGACTCAGGCGGGATCGACCCGGGCGACGGTGCCGTCGAGCGAGAGCACGTAGAGCTCGCCCGCCTGGTCCTCCCCGAACGAGCTGAGCTGGCTCGCCTGCAGCGGGAGACGAGCCCGCTCCACCACCCGCCCGCCCGACTGGCGAACGGCCTCGATCCGGCCGGTGCAGAAGTCACCGTAGAGGTACGCACCGCGCAACGCCGGGATGCGCGCGCCGCGGTACACGTAGCCGCCGGTCACGACGCACGCGCCACCGCTGTGGCTGTAGTCGAGGATCGGCGGCACCAGGCCGGGCGCCGGCCCGCCCTTGAACGGCACGCTGCCCTCCATGCGGTTCCACCCGTAGTTGCGCCCGCCGCGGCCGGCGGGCTCGTAGTCGACTTCCTCGCGCTGGCTTCCGCCGACGTCGCCGATCCACAGGTCGTGCGTCGCGCGGTCGAACGAGAACCGCCACGGGTTGCGCAGCCCGAAGTCCCAGATCTCGGGGCGCGTGCCGGCACGGCCGACGAACGGGTTGTCGGGCGGCACTCCGTAGGGCTGCCCGCCTGACGGGCGGGGCGAGATGCGCAGGAGCTTGCCGAGAAGGACGCCGAGGTTCTGCGCGTACCCCTGCGGATCGCCCTCGGAGCCGCCGTCGCCGAGCCCGATCCAGAGGTTGCCGTCCGGGCCGAACGTCAGCTCGCCCCCGTTGTGGTTGATGTACGGCTGGTGGACAAAGAGGACCTCGCGGCGCGTGCTCGGGTCGGCCCGGCCGTCGCGCAGGGCGTACTCGGCGACGCGGGTGTTCGCGCTGAGGTCGGTGTAGTCGACATAGAGGAAGGCGCGGTCGGGCGAGACGGCGACGCCGAGCAGGCCCTCCTCCGAGCCGCCCGACACCTGCCCGGACAGGTCGAGCACCGGGTCGACACGGCCCCCGCGGAGGGCGACGACGGTGCCCGTCTTGCCGGCCACGTAGACGGTGGTGTCGCCGGCGGGCGCGGCCATCGCGAGGGGCTGCTCGAGCGTCGCCACCTTCGTCAGCCGAACCCGCACCGACGAGAGTGGTGACAGCGCGGCCGTGGTCGTGGTGCCGCCGGTGGTAGT
>VAXF01000171.1 GCA_005888395.1 Actinomycetota bacterium
CAGGGACGGCGTGTCGCGCCCGTGCCGCTGCTCCCGACGCTCGTGCTGGGCGCGCTGTCGATCGCCGCGCACGGCACCGACGAGCAGCGCGCCGCATGGCTGCCGGATGTGGTTGCCGGCGAGGTGGTGCTCACGGCCGCCCTCGCCGAGCCCGGCGCCGTCGACCCGACCCGACCGCGCGCCACCGCCACGCGTGACGGCACCGGCTGGCGGCTCGACGGCACCAAGCTGAGTGTCCCCGCCGCCCACATCGCGGCGCGGGTGCTCGTGCCGGCGCAGACGGACGGCGGTGTCGAGCTGTTCCTCATCGACCCGGCCGGCCCGGGAGTGGGAGCAACAGCGGCTGGAGACGACCGACCGTGAGGTCCAGTGCCACCTCGTGCTTTCGGGCGCGCCGGGCGAGCTACTGGGGTCTCCGGGTGACGGCGAGCGGACCGGCGAGCGGACAGTGGGCCGGCTGCTCGACCGCGCCCTGGTCGGGCTCTGCGCGCTCCAGGTCGGCGTGGCCGAGGAGGCGCTGCGCATCACCGCCGCCTACACGAGCACCCGCCACCAGTTCGGCAAGCCGCTCTCGACGTTCCAGGGCGTGGCCCTGAAGGCTGGCGACGCCTACATCGACACCGAGGCCATGCGGGCCACGATGTGGCAGGCGGCGTGGCGTCTGGCCGAGGGCCTCGACGCCACCACCGAGGTGATGGTGGCGAAGTGGTGGGCGGCCGAGGGCGGCCAGCGCGTCGTGCACATCACCCAGCACCTCCACGGCGGCATCGGCGCCGACATCGACTACCCGGTGCACCGCTACTTCCTCTGGGGCAAACAGATCGAGGTCACCCTCGGGGGCGCGACCCAGCAGCTCGCACGACTCGGCGGCGCGATCGCGGCGGGCGCCCGGTGAACACGACCACGCTCCGCTACGACGACGTGCAGGAGGGCGACGAGCTGCCGCCGCTCGACGTGCACCTGAGCCGCACGCTCATCGTCGCCACCGCCATTGCGTCGCGCGACTACCAGGACGTGCACCACGACCCGGAGCTCGCGCGGCAGCGCGGGTCGAAGGACATCTTCATGAACATCCTTTCGACCAACGGGTTCGTCGGGCGCTTCATCACCGACTGGGCGGGGCCGGACGCGACGTTGCGGAAGGTGTCCATCCGCCTGGGCGCACCCAACTACCCGGACGACACCATGCGGATGACGGGGAAGGTGACGCGCAAGCAGGACGGCGTCGTCGAAGTGGCCGTGCGCGGAGCCAACAGCGCCGGCGACCACGTCACGGGCACGGTCGAGCTGACGCTGCCGTGACCGAGCACATGCTGCGGAACGCCGCCGCGGTCGCCGGCATCGGCGCCACCGAGTTCTCGAAGGACTCGGGGAGGAGCGAGCTGCACCTGGCGGTGGAGGCCGTCGACGCCGCCCTGCGCGACGCCGCCATCGAGCCGTCCGAGGTCGAGGGCATGGTCACGTTCACGATGGACACCAATCCTGAGATCGAGATCGCCCGCAACCTCGGCATCGGCGAGCTCAAGTTCTTCAGCCGCATCCACCACGGCGGCGGCGCCGCCTGCGCGACCGTGCAGCAGGCGGTCATGGCGGTGGCGACGGGTGTGGCGGGCGTCGTCGTCTGCTACCGCGCGTTCAACGAGCGCTCCGGCCGCCGCTTCGGCGCCGGCGTGCACGACCGTCCGCCGGTGCCCAACGCCGAGAACGCCCACTTCAGCTGGTACTCGCCCTACGGGCTGCTCACGCCGGCATCGTGGGTGGCAATGTCGGCGACGCGCTACATGCACGAGTTCGGCGCGACGAGCGAGGACTTCGGACGAGTGGCGGTGGCCGACCGGAGGCACGCCGCCACCAACCCCGCGGCGTGGTTCTTCGGCCAGCCGATCACACTCGAGGAGCACCAGGCGTCGCGTTGGATCGTGGAGCCGCTCCACCTGCTCGACTGCTGCCAGGAGAGCGACGGGGCGCAGGCGATCGTGGTCACCAGCCTCGAGCGGGCGCGCGACCTGCCCAACCCGCCAGCGGTCATCGCGGCCGCCGCGCAGGGCACGGGTGACGAGCAGGACATGATGACGAGCTACTACCGCGACGAGATCACCGGGCTACCCGAGATGGGTCTGGTTGCCGACCAGCTGTGGGGGACGGCAGGGATCGGTCCGGACGACGTGCAGACCGCCGTGATCTACGACCACTTCACGCCGTTCGTACTCACCCAGCTCGAGGAGTTCGGCTTCTGCAAGCGGGGCGAGGCCAGGGACTTCATTCGCGACGGCGCCATCGAGCTGGGCGGGCGGCTGCCGGTGAACACCCACGGCGGCCAGCTCGGCGAGGCCTACATCCACGGCATGAACGGGATCGCCGAGGGCGTGCGACAGGTGCGCGGCACCGCGGTCAACCAGGTGCCCGGCGCCGAGCACGTGCTGGTCACCGCCGGCACCGGCGTTCCCACCAGCGGCCTCATCCTCGCCGCCGACCGCTAACTGCAGCCTTAGCTGCGTGCAAGCACCGTCATGTCGGCCTACGCGGGTTCGGGGCCGTCGACGTTGATCACGGGCGGGCCGGTGCCGGCCCGGGTGACGATGAGGTCGGCCTCGTCGGCGCTCGGGTTGCCCTCGCGGTGGATGGCGCCCTTGGGCACGTGCAGGAAGTCTCCGGGCACCGCGTCGATGGTGTCGTTCCCGCCGGGACCGAACTGCATCCGCAGCGCGCCCGACACGACGTAGATCGACGTGTCGTAGTCACCGTGGTGGTGCCAGCCCGACGTCATGCCTGCGTCGGTGCGCACGAACCCCGACCACATGCCATCGGTGACGATCGCCTGCTCGCGCGTCATGCCCGCGGTCGCCGGCGTGCCGTCGGTGCGGTCACCGGGTCGGATGTGTCGAACTCTCATGGCCGGAGTCTCACACAGCCTCGAGCGCGGCCAGCCGGCCTCGCTCGGCGAACTCCTTCCGCAGCGCCTCGACGTCGGCGGGGGAGAGAGGACGGTAGGCGAGCTCCTTCGACGGCCTCCACCACACGGGATCGTCGCACTCCCAGCGCTCGCGACGCAGGGCACGCTTGAGCACCTTGTTGGTGGGCGTGACGGGCAGTGCTGCACCGACGCGCACGAACCTCGGCGCCCACTTGGTGCCGAGGTCGGACTGCTCCGCGAGGAACCGGCCGAACGCGTCGGGATCGAACGCTGCGTCGTCGCGCAGCTGGAGCGCCGCCATCACCTGGTCGCCCACCGCAGGATCGGGAACCGCGTAGACGGCGGCGAGCACGACGTCGTCGTGCCGGGCGAGGATGCGCTCGACCGGCGCGGCGGCGAAGTTCTCGCCGTCGACGCGCAGCCAGTCGAAGTCGCGGCCGGCGAAGTAGAGGAAGCCCTGCTCGTCGCAGTACACGAGGTCACCCGTCCAGTACATGCCGTCGCGCAGGCGGGCCCGGTTGGCCTCGTCGTTGTTCCAGTAGCCCTCGAACGCGGTCGCGCCGGTGGTGTTGACCATCTCGCCGATTGCCTCGCCCGGGTTGAGCAGGTGGCCGGCGTCGTCGAATCGAGCCGGCGGGCACTCCCGGCCCGTGTCGGGGTCGAGGACCTTCATGCCGTCGGGTGCACGGCCGAGCGCGCCGTGGGGCGTGTCGGGCGAGTGGATCACGAACGCGCCCCCCTCGGTTGCTCCGTAGTTGTCAACCACCACGCAGCCGAAGCGATCGGCGAAGCGCTCGACGTCACGGTCACTGCCCTCGTTGCCGAACACGAGACGCAGGGTGTTGTCGGCGTCGTCGGGACGCTCGGGCGTGGCGAGGATGTAGGAGAGCGGCCGGCCCACGTAGTTGAAGAACGTGGCGCCGTACCGGCGCACGTCGGGCAGGAAGCCCGACGCCGAGAAGCGCCGGCGGAGGGCGAGCGTCGCGCCCGCGGCCACCGCCGGCGCCCAGGCGGCCATGAGCGCGTTCGAGTGGAAGAGCGGCATGGCGACGTAGCACACGTCGTCGCGCGAGATCATCGTCTGCGACATGACCTCGCCCGTGCGGGCCAGCCGGCCCTGGGAACACAGGCAGGCCTTCGGTGCGCCGGCGCTGCCGGACGTGAAGAGCAGCAGGAACAGCGTCTGCTCGTCGACGTGGACCTCGGGGATCGGCGCGCCGCCGTGTGGCGCGAGCAGAGCTTCGTAGCCCGCCGACTCGACGTCGAGGATGCGATCGACCCCGATGCCGAGGTCGAGTCCATCGAGCAGCGACGCGTGCCCGGGTTCGGTGACGACGAGCTGGCATTCCGTGTGCGTGACGTCGCGCGCCAGCTCGGCGCCGCGACGGGTGGGGTTGATGCCGACGACGACCGCACCGGCGAGGGCGGCCGCGCCGAGCCAGAGGGTGAACTCGGGAACGTTGTCGAGCAGGACGCCCACGTGGAACGGGCCGGGCCGGCGCAGCGCGAGCAGCAGGCTCGCCCGCTCCGCGCAGGCCCGCACCCACTCGTCGTAGGTGAGCGACTCGTCCTCGAACAGGACCGCCGGATGGTCGTCGCCGGCGCGGGCCCGTACCAGGTCGAAGATTGTCCCCACTTAGTTAGTTGAGGCGGAGCCCGGGGCGAGGCCAGTCGGTCGCGACGAGGCGACCCCGTCCCGAGAGCGTGACGATCGCCGTGCGCATGTCGTCGCCGGTGAAGCACACGTTGGTCGTCAGCGGGTCGGGCATCGGCGCGTACTCGTAATCGCCTTCCGGGGTGATCACGCAGAGGCCGTCGGGCAGCGCGGCCACGACGACGTTGCCGCCCGCCTCGACGGCGAGCGAGTCGAAATGCCCGGCGGTGGCGGCGATGCAGCGTCCGCCGTGCCCGCGCCCGGCGCGACTGATCCGTCCGGGCCCCTCGAGGTCCCATGACCACAGCCGGCCGGTGTAGCTCTCGGCCACGTACACGCGGTCGCCGGAGGGGGAGAGCCCCACGCCGTTGGGCCCGAGCAGTGGGAAGGCCATCTCTTCGATACGGTCGCCGTCGATCGTCGCGTAGTAGACGCTCCCGCGGTCGAGCTCGCGCGCACGAGTCTTGCCCAGGTCGGTGAACCAGAAGCCGCCGGCGTCGTCGAAGACGATGTCGTTCGGGCCGCGCAGCGGGCGGCCGTCGCACGCGCGGTAGAGCACCGTGACCTCCCCGGTGGCGAGGTCGACCCGCTCGATGCGCCCGCCCTCGAAGTTCGCCGGCTCGTTGGTGCCGGACGCGAGGTCGAGCGGGATGAGCAGGTCGCCGAGCTCGCTCCACAGGAAGCCGCCGTTGTTGCAGACGTAGGCGGCACCGTCGGGGCCGACGGCGAGGCCGTTGGGCCCGCCGCCGGTCTCGGCGACGACCTCGACCTTGCCCTCCGGCGTGACCCGCGTGACCGTGCCCCGCTTGATCTCGACCAGCAGGACGCTGCCGTCGGGCATCGCTACCGGCCCTTCGGGAAACAGCAGCCCGGTCGCCAGCTCGCGTACCTCTGTCATGTGGCTCCTCTCGCGGGTCCTCTCGCTGGTACGAACAGCGGCGCGGTCACGCGTCCCTCGACCCCGGGGAACGTCAGGTCGCGGAACACGACCTCGAGCGGCATGTCGAACGACAGGTCGCTCGGGTCGCAGTCGACGATCTCGGTGACCAATCGCACCAGCGGATCTTCGTCGATGGCGACCAGTGAACTGAGGGAGGAAGGGGTGCCGCACGACCGACCACGAGAACAGCCGGCCCCGGCCACCGACCACTGTCCACGTGAACGAGCCCTGCGCGCACGAGCGGCACTGCTCGCGCGGGTACCAGTTGAAGCTGTCGCAGGTGTCACACCGCGGGATGACGAGCTCGCCCCGAGCCGCGCCGGCCCAGAACTCGCGCGTCGCCTCCCACTCGGTGTCGGGCAGAGGGAAGCCGACACGCATTTCAGCCGGCCTTTCGCAACACGAGCGTGCTCGCCTGAGGCCCGGTGTAGCCGCCGTACACGCCGACCTCGGCCCCGGGCACCTGCGCGGCCGCCTCGCCCCGGAGCTGGCGCACGACCTCGACGACGTGGGCGATGCCGAGCACGTAGGCGTGCGACAGCATCCCCCCGTGGGTGTTGTACGGAAGGACGCCTCCGTCGAAATGCAGGGTCGTGCCCTCGACGAAGCGGCCCCCCTCTCCCTTGGGACAGAAGCCCATGTCCTCGATCTGCATCAGGGCGACGATCGTGAAGGGGTCGTAGAGGGTGAGCACATCGACGTCCGCCGGCGCGATCCCAGCCATGGCGAACGCCGGTGCCGCGGCGAACACCTGCGGCGTCGACGTGAACGCCTCCTGCTGGGCCCAGTAAGTGCCGGTCGACGAGTTGCCCAGCCCGACGCCGGCCACCTCCACCACCGGCCGCCGCAGGTCGCGTGCCCGCTCGACCGATGTCATCACGCAGGCGCCGCCGCCGTCGGAGATGAGGCAGCAGTCCTCCTTGCGGAAGGGGTCGGCGATGGTGGGTGAGGAGAGGTAGCGCTCGAGCGTCAGCGAACGGTCGTGCATCACCGCGCCGGGCGTGAGGTTGGCATGGCGACGGCAGGCGACGGCGACGGCGCCCAGCTGCGCCGCAGTCGTGCCGAACTCGTGCATGTGCCGGT
>VAXF01000121.1 GCA_005888395.1 Actinomycetota bacterium
TTGATCACAGTGAGCGGCGTGCGGAGCTCGTGCCCTATCACCGACACGAAGTCGCTCTTGATCTGCTCCATCTCCCGCTCGCGCGTGATGTCGTCGAGCACGAGGACCCGTCCGTGCACCGTTCCGTCCGCGGCGCGCACCCGGCGCACGGAGGCGTGGTAAATGCGCGGCATCGGGCGGCCTATCGCCACCTCGGCGTCGCCCTCGTCACCGTTGCCGAGCAGCGCCTCGATCGTGTCGTTGCCGAGCCGGCCGGCCGCGGGTGTGCCGACATCGAACGCGCCGGAGAGCTCGAAGAGCTCGATCGCCGCCCCGTTCACCATCAGGAGACGCGCCGCCTCGTCGACGACCACCACCGGGTTCGCCATCGAGTGGACGACCGAGGCCAGCTGCTCCTCGCGGTCGGCCGCCCGGCCATAGAGCTCGGATGACCGCAGCACGAGACCCGCGTGGCGGCCGAACGCGACCAGGAGGGGCGCCACCTCGCCGCGCGGGTGCTCCGGCAGGAAGAGCAGCAGGTGACCCACGCGCCGCGGCCCCGCCTCCAGTGGAACACCGACAGCGGCGCCGGCGCCGGACGCACCCAGGGCGGCGACGATCGGGTGGGTCATCGGGTCGACGCGCAAGCCGGGTGCGGTGAGGAGCGCCTTGAAGTCGGGAAGACGCGCCACGTCGTGGAGGTGCTCGGGATCGATCCCGCGGCAGTACGGCACTCGGAAGCCGTCGCCCTCCACCAACGCGCACAGTCCGCCAGTGGCGCCGAACAGCACGCCCGCGACGTCGAAGAGACGCACGAGCACGCTCGCCCGGTCGACGTCGGTGGCGAGGCCGCCCAGGGCGTCGAGGAACGAGGGCAGCGAGCCGAGCGCCGGAGACGGCATCCGGGTCAGCGCCAGGGCCGCGCAGTCGGCGAAGACGGGAAGCGCCGCGGGGTCGAGCTTGTGGGCGTCGCCCCCGAGGGCGATCGCGCCGATGACGAGCGTGCCGAGCTTCAGGGGGTGCGCGACCGCCGCGGCCCGCCCGTCGGGCGCCGAGCGCCGCACGAGCCGCCGGCCCTCGATCGCCGCCTCAGCGGCCTCGAGCACCACCCGTGACACCGGCCCGGTGGCGGCGAGGGGTCTGGTGCCCCCTTCGCCGGCGCGCAGCACGAGCCCCTCCCGCGCCCGTGTGGCGGCGATGGCGCCCGTCAGCGTGTCGTGGAGGACCCGCGACGCGTCCTGCCCGGAGGCCAGGCCTCTGAGGGCCGCGTGCAGCGCCTGGACCGGATCTTCGGCCATCGAAGTTCTGCATCGGCATGACTAGTTCGGCGATTTAGTCCGCAATTAGTCATCAAGCGCCCGCCGGGGAGTGCCGAAAGACCCGTCGTGACCACGATCAAGGCGAGTTGTCCCACCTGTGGGGACGTCGAGCTCACGGTCGGCGACGTCACCGTCCGCGTCTGCGCGGCGGACAACACCGGCTCGTACGCCTTCCAGTGCCCGATGTGCCGGCTGGCGGTCGTCAAGGACGCCGAGAACCGCATCGTCGACCTGCTGGTCGCGTCGGGCGTGCGGCTCGACGTGTGGGCTCTTCCGGCCGAGCTGTTCGAGCCGAAGACAGGTGCTCCCATCAACCACGACGACCTGCTCGACTTCCACGAGTTGCTGCAGCGACCCGACTGGTTCGACCGCTTGTCACTCTCGTTCCACTCGGGCGACCACTAAGCATCGCCACATCTGCGGCGCCCGACCCTTAACCTCCCTTACGTGGTGTGGTTGTGGGTCACCGGGGGTGGTCTCTTCTTCATCGTGGTGTTCCTGCTGTTCGTCGCGGTAGGACGTACCGTCGACGAAGCCCGGCGCCTCCGGGCATCGGTGGGGGAGTGGCGGGAGTTCGAACCGGTGCTCACCGACGTCCGCGAGCAGGCGCGCGCCGGCTGGAGGCGCGACACCGCTCGGTAAGATCGCCTCATGCCGTCCCTCGGCCCGATGGAGGTCCTCGTGGTCCTCGTCGTGGCCCTTCTCGTACTGGGGCCTCAAAAGCTCCCGGAGGCCGGCCGGCAGCTCGGGAAGGCGCTGGCGGAGCTCCGGCGGTGGTCGAGCGACCTGCAGGGTGAGCTGCGCGACGCCCTGGAGCCCGACCGCGACATCCCGCCGCAGCCGCTGCCAGAGCCGCAGGACAACGGCGAAGGCCCGCCCGTGGAGGCGGGCCAGGAGCAGAGTCAGGCACCCGACCTGCATCCCTCGCCGTCACCGGACGGTGGCGAGGTCTGGTAGCCGGCCCGAGGCCGTCCCATCGCGACTCTCGAGGAAGACCACGGGCTGACGACCGGCGACGACGCGCTCGGTGCGCGCATGACGATCGTCGAGCACCTCACCGAGCTGCGCCGGCGTCTGATCATCGCCATGGTGGCCGTGACGCTCGGTGCCGTGGTGGCGTTCGTTCTCTACAACCGGATCCTGCACGTGCTGATCCGCCCGTACTGCGACGTGCTGCCCCGCGGCCGCTCGTGCAGCCTGTTCGTCACCGGCCCGCTCGAGCCGTTCGCCATCCGGCTGAAGATCGCCGCCTACGGCGGCTTCGCGCTCGCGTCACCGGTCGTGTTCTGGGAGGTCTGGCGGTTCGTCACGCCGGGGCTGCGCGCGCGCGAGCGCCGCTACGCGCTGCCCTTCATCATCTCGTCGGTCGTGCTGTTCGCCCTGGGTGGGCTGGTGGCATGGCTGACGCTGCCGAAGGCGCTGCAGTTCCTCGTGGCCATCGGCGGCCACAGCCTCACGACGATCTTCAGCCCCGACAAGTACGTCACGCTCGTCGCGCTGATGATCGTGGCCTTCGGCCTTTCGTTCGAGTTCCCGATCCTGCTCGTGTTCCTCGAGCTGGCCGGCGTGCTCACGAGCCGGCGTCTGGCCGGCTGGCGCCGCCCCGCCATCGTCATCATCGTCGCCTTCGCCGCCGTCATCACTCCCAGCCAGGACCCGATATCGCTGTTCGCGATGGCGATCCCGATGTACATCTTCTACGAGGCCTCGATCCTGATCGGGAAGCTCCTCAAGCGGTGAGCGAGCCGAAGGCGAGCGAACCAATGAGCAGAGCACCAGCGCGCGACGCGTTCCTCGCGGCGCTCGGGTTCGAGCTCGACCCGTTCCAGGTCCGGGCCCTCGACGCCCTCGACGCGGGACGATCGGTGCTCGTGGCCGCGCCGACAGGCTCGGGGAAGACCGTCGTCGCCGAGTACGCGGTGGCCAAGGCCCTCGACGAGGGCCGCAAGGCCTTCTACACCACACCCCTCAAGGCGCTGTCGAACCAGAAGTTCGGCGACCTCAGCCGGCGCCACGGCCCCGCCCGCGTGGGGCTCCTCACCGGCGACAACTCGATCAACGGCGACGCGCCCGTTGTCGTGATGACCACCGAGGTCCTGCGCAACATGATCTACGCGGACTCGCCGGCGCTGCGAGGGCTGCGCTACGTCGTGCTCGACGAGGTCCATTACCTGCAGGATCCCTACCGCGGCCCGGTGTGGGAAGAGGTGATCATCCATTCCCCGCCGGACATCGACCTCGTGTGCCTTTCGGCCACGGTCTCGAACGCGGAGGAGTTCGCCGACTGGGTGGAGACCGTCCGTGGCGACACGGCCGCGGTCATCGAGGAGCAACGACCGGTCGAACTTCACCATCTCTACATGGTCGGCGACCGCGAGAGCGACCGGCCTCACCTGTTGCAGACCTTCGTCGACGGGCGCCCCAATCCCGAGGCGGCGCGGCTCGATGCTCGTTCCGTCCGCACGCCGGGCTGGCGGGGGCGCCCGCGCGGCCGCCTCCAGACACCGCGGCGGATCGAGGTGATCGAGCGGCTCCACGACGAGGGGATGCTCCCCGCGATCTATTTCATCTTCAGCCGCAACGCGTGTGACGATGCCGCCCGTCAGTGTCTCGAGTCGGGGATGCGGCTCACCTCGCCCGACGAGCGAACCCGCATCCGCGAAGTCGCCGAGGCCAAGGTCGACGTCCTCACCGACGCCGATCTCGATGTCCTCGGGTACAGCCGGTGGCTCGCGGGCCTCGAGGCCGGGTTCGCCGCGCACCACGCCGGGATGGTGCCGCCGTTCAAGGAGGCGGTGGAGACGTGCTTCGCCGCCGGGCTCGTGAAGGCCGTCTTCGCCACCGAGACACTCGCGCTCGGCATCAACATGCCGGCGCGCTCGGTCGTCATCGAGAAGCTCACGAAGTTCACCGGCGAGCGCCACGAGTTCCTCACGCCCGGGCAGTACACGCAGCTCACGGGCCGGGCCGGCCGGCGCGGCATCGACGATGTCGGTTACGCGGTCGTGCTCTGGTCGCCGTTCGTCCCCTTCGACCAGGTGGCTGGCCTGGCGTCGACCCGAACGTACGCCCTGTCGTCGTCGTTCCGACCGACCTACAACATGGCTGCCAACCTGGTGCGCCGTTACCCACCCGACACCGCCCACCACCTCCTCAACCTCTCGTTCGCGCAGTTCCGCGCCGACCGCGACGTCGTCCGCCTCGAGACGCAGCTCGAACGCAACGCCGAGCTGCTGGCGGGCTATCGGGAGTCCGCGACGTGCGACCTGGGCAACGTCGAGGAGTACCGGGCTCTGCTCCGCGACACCGAGACGGCGGCTCGCGTGCGGCCATCGTCGACCGGCGAGGTCGTGCAGGCGCTCGACCGCATCAAGCCGGGCGACGTGCTGGTGGTGCCGGGCGGCAAGTCGGGTGGACGGGTGGCGGTCATCGGCACCACCCGCCGGCGCGGCGGCGACGTGCGGCTGCGCGCCCTCACGCCCGAGCGGCGCATGATCACGCTGTCGCCGCGCGACTTCCCTGCACCGCCGCGTCCGGTGGGCCGCATCGACCTCCCGACTCCCTACGCGCCATCGAGCGGAGCGTTTCAGCGGACGGTCGCCGCCGACCTGTCACACGCCGAGCTCCGCACCGACGGCATCGTCGGCGTGGCCCCGGCGCTCTCGCGCTCGGGTGATCGCGCCATGGCGCTCGCCGCCGAGCTCGATGCGCATGCGGTGAGCGGGTGCCCTGACCTCCATGCGCACCTCCGAGCCGCGGAGCGAGCCGAGCGCCTGGCGCGGGACACCGAACGGCTCGAGCGCCGCATCCGTGGACGCACCGAATCGCTGGCGCGGCAGTTCGACCGGGTGCTCCGCGTGCTCGAGGCGTGGGGCTACGTCGACGGGTGGGCGCTGACGGACAGCGGGGCACAGCTGGCGCGCATCTACCACGAGTGCGACCTGCTGGTGGCCGAGTGTCTGCGCGGCGGGCTGTTCGACGGGCTCGATCCACCGTCGGTTGTGTCCCTCGCGTCGACCTTCAGCTACGAGCAGCGCGGCCGCGGTGCCGCGCCCGGCGCCTGGTTCCCCACGCCGGAGCTGCGCAAGCGCTGGGGCGACGTCGAGCGCCTGGCGCGCGAGCTGGAGCTGGCCGAGCACGACGCCGGTCTGCCACTGACCCGCGCCCCCGATCCGGGCTTCGCGGGCGCAGCACATGCCTCGGCGGCGGGGGAGGAGCTGGCCGAGATCATCGGTCTGCTCCGCCAGCTGGGCGAGGTCGCCGGCGACCCGCAGACTGCCTCGGCGGCACGCGAGGCCGCCGACCGGCTCTTCCGCGGTGTGGTGGCGGCGTCGGCCGCGGTGGACGTGTAGTCGACTGCATGCCGATCAGCCGGGGGTCGGCGTGGGGAGCGCCGGGGCGGCTGCCGCCCGACGGCGTCGTCGTGCACAGCGACGCCGAGGCGTCGGCGCTGGTCGAGCGCCACCGGCGCGCTGGCGAGCCGATACCGGCGATCGGGCTCCTCGGGGGTGACCTCTGGCGCACGCTCGGCGGGCTCGGACGGCTCGACATCACCTTTCCCATCGACGCCGTCGAGGCGCGCGTCGACGGCGAGCGCCACTGGTTCGTCGCCCACCTGGTGGCGCGCACGCGTCTGTGGTCGTACGCGCTGGTGGCCATGAACGCGCAGTGGCTCGGGCGCTGGAACACGGGACCGCGCGCCCACCCGAACGACGGCCTGGTCGACGTGTACGAGGCCCGGCTCGCGTTCGGGCAGCGGCTGGCCGTTCGAAGGCGACTGCGCCACGGCGCGCATCTGCCACATCCCGGAATCACCGAACGCCGCACGCCCGAGACGACGGTGAGCTTCCCTCGACCGCTTCCCGTGGTCGTCGACGGCCGGCGAGTAGGAGCAGCGCGCGAGCTCGCGCTGCGCGTGCTGCCCGACGCGCTGACGATCGTCGTGTGACGCGAAATCACTGCGAGTCGGTCGACGGCGCCAACTAGCGTCGACCGGGCATGCTCCCGAACGACGCCCCCGTCCTCGTGCCGGACCCGGCGCGCGGAGTGGTGCGGCGGACCTTCGGCTCGCTCGACACGCACAACTACCGGCTGCACTTCGGTGGTCACCTCGTGTCGCACACCGGGTCGTGGATGCAGAACATGGCCGAGGCGTGGCTGGTTCTGAAGCTGACCGGGAGCGGCGTAGCCGTCGGTGCGACCTTCGCATGCCGCTTCCTGCCCGTCCTCCTCTTCGGACTCTGGGGCGGCGTCGTCGCCGACCGCTTCGACCGGCGCAAGGTCATGCTTGCGACCCAGTCGTCGGCGGCGCTCCTGGCCGTCGTGCTGTGGCTGATCGTGATCACGGGTGTCGTGCATGTCTGGATGGTCTTGACGCTGGCGATCGCGCTCGGTTTCGTCACCGTCGTCGACGAGCCCGCCAAGCACGCGTTCGTCGAGGAGATGGTCGGGCGTGAGCGCCTTCCGAACGCGGTGGCCCTCAACAGCGCCGTCGGCAACTCGGCGCGGATCACGGGCCCGGCGATCGCCGGCCTGCTCATCGCCTCGGTCGGTACGGCCTGGGTCTTCTTCGTCAACGCCGTGTCGTTCTTCGCCGTCGTGGGCGCGCTGGCCGCGATGCGCCCGACGGAACTGCGGCGGCCGCACCGTGTGAGCGAGCGGCCCCGCGTGCGCGAGGGCCTCGCCTACGCGTGGGGCATTCCAGAGATCAGAGGCACGATCCTGCTGGTCGCGGTGGTCGGGACGCTCGTCTACAACTTCCCGACCTTTCTCACGCTGCTGGCGCACGACACGTTCCACGGTGGTGCGGGCCTCGCCGGGCTGCTCATGGCCGTGCTCGGCCTCGGGACGGTCGGCGGCGGCCTGAGCGCGGCGCTGCGCGCCCGCCCGACGTCGCGCATCGTCGTTCTGTCGGCGGCGCTGCTCGGGCTGGCGCTGATCGCAGCGGCGACGTTGCCCACGCGCGCGGCGGTCGAGATCGCGCTGGTGCCGGTGGGCGCGCTGGCTGTGTACTTCGGCTCCACGGCGAACGCCCACATGCAGATCTGGTCGGCGTACGGGGCCGCGTGATGGCCATCTACACGCTGCTCACCCTCGGCAGCACCGTCGTCGGCGGCCCGTTCGTCGGCTGGGTGTGCGAGCGCTGGAGCCCGCGGGTCGGCCTCGGCCTCGCCGGAGTAGCCACCATTGCCACCGCGCTCGTCCTCGCGGTGCCGTTGCTCGCCACCAGCCGCGAACCCGAGGTGGTTCCCCAACCGGCAACGCTCGCCGGGACCTGAGCGCGCCCGAAACCGTTCCCGCGGGAACGCTTTCGTCGGTCCACAGGTGATGGCCTGTGGACCGCGATTCATGTGAATCCACAGGCGCGATCACAGTCGCCTGGTCGATGACGCTGGCGCTCGATATCGGCACGTACGCGCTGCCTCCCGTGAACCAGCGTCGACGGCTCAGGCAGCGGCGATCTCCATGAGGGTGTCGGCGACGAAGTCGGGCGCCGTGATCATCAGGTCGTGGCCGGTGTCGATCTGCCAGAACCGCCCCTCTGCACGGGCGGAATCCATGAGCGGGCCTACGCGGCCGTCAAGTGTCGACTCGCAGACAATGTGATACTGCGGGATCGCCCAAAGGGCGTCCTCGTTGGTCAGCTCCAGCTTCTGCTCGAAGCACCGCCAGGGGTGCCCGGTGAGCCGCTCGTCCGTCCAGGCCACGTCGTCAGGGTCGGTCACTCCGTAGAAGGCCGCCGCACCGGGCGCGGGCAGCAGCACGAGTTCGACGCCGTCGACCGTAGTGCCCATCGGGCGGATGGACTCAATGATGGGGCCAGCGACGTCGAGCAGCGATTGGCCGTTGGTGGGGTTGGCGGCGTCGAGGTACACGAGTTTGCCGATGCGCTCGGCCGTCCGGTCAGCGACACCGGTGATGACCATGCCTCCGTAGCTGTGGCCGACGAGCACGACGTCGCGCAGATCCCAGTAGTGCAGCAACTGGACCACGTCGGTGATCTGCATGTTGAGGTCGATCGCCGGCGAGAGCAGGTGCGACCGCTCGGCGAGACCGGTGAGCGACGGCGCGAACACCTCGTGACCGGCGGCCTCCAGGAGCCGCTTGACCTTCGCGTAGCACCAGCCTCCGTGGCCGCCGCCGTGCACGAGGACGTAGGTCGCCATCATTTCTCCCAAGGCGGTAGCGATGACATAGAGCCGCGTCGGCGCGAAGAATAAGCCAACGGGATTCGCGAACGTTTCTGCGCGGCTGACTCGCGCTACGAGGGAGAGATGTCGGTCGCCTGCCGACCGGTTTCTCTCCCTCGCGTGCTCGCAGGCGTCCCCGCGGGGACGTTCTCGGCCTCCGGCGGTGTCCGCGCCGGCGCCGGTCGCGCGCCGTAACCTGCGGTGACCGTGCACTACGCCAGCGAGCGGTTCACCGACGACGAGGCCGCGACCCTGCGGCCGTATTTCACCAACCTCGACCGGCCGGTGTTCGCCCTCGTGAACCTGCCGGAGGTGGTCAAGGGGGCGCTGTTCGCCCGCTACTCACGGTCCCCGAAGAGCCTGCGCCGGCTGTTCCTCGACGAGTTCGTGGGCGAGCTCGACACCACGGGCGACGTCACCATCGACGCCACCGTCGGCCTCGAGCGGGCCGAGCAGCTCTACGAGCGGGTCTTCGTCGAGTACGGCGACGACTCGGTGGCCCAGCTGGGCGGCGTCCACCTCGCCTGCGAGCAGGCGTCGAACCTGCTCACGAAGGTCCTGGAGTGGGGCCGGCTGATGGCCTACCTCGAGCAGTCGACCCGCTACATCGCCTACGACACCCGCCTCGACGGCCGCTACCGCTACGTGCGCGACCCGGCGATCCTCGACTCTGCGCTCGGCGCCCGCTACGTCGGCGACATGGACCGGTTGTTCGACACCTACGCCGAGCTCGTGCCGATCCTCGCCGAGTGGTTCCGCCAGCGGTACCCGAAGGACCCCTCCGACTCCGACTTCGTCTACCGCCAGTCGATCCGGGCCAAGGCCTTCGACGCCCTCCGGGGGATCCTGCCCGCCGCGTCGCTGTCGAACGTCGGGATCTACGGCACCGGGCAGGCCTACGAGATGCTGCTGTTGCGCATGCGGGCGCACCCCCTGCCCGAGGCCCGCGCCTACGCGCAGATGATGCTCGACGAGCTGCGCAAGGTGATCCCGTCGTTCCTGCGCCGCGTCGACCAGCCCGAGCGCGGCGGCTCGTGGTCGGCCTACCTCGAGTCGACGCGCACGGCGATGGAAGAGCTGGCCGGCCGGCTGGCGGCGGGGGAGGAGCCCGAGCCCCGGCCCGCGGTCACCCTCGTCGACTTCGACCCCGACGCCGAGGACAAGATCCTCGCGGCCATGCTCTACCCCTATCTCGCCCTCCCGGAGGACCAGATCCTCGCCCGGGTCCGCAGGATGTCGGGGGACGAGCGGGCGTCCCTGGTGCGCGCCTACGTCGGCGATCGAACCAACCGGCGCCACAAGCCGGGCCGCGCCCTCGAGCGCACCGGCTACCGCTTCGACGTTCTGTCCGACTACGGGGCCTTCCGCGACCTCCAGCGGCACCGGATGCTCACGATCGAGTGGCAGCCGCTCAGCCCGCGCCACGGGTACGTACTGCCGGAGGCCGTCGACGAGGCCGGCTGCCGGGCCGCCTATGCCGAGGCCATGGAGCGGTCCGCCGGGCTCTACGAGGCATTGGCGCCGGTGTTCCCCGTGCAGGCGGCCTACGCCGTTGCGCTGGCCTACCGCGTCCGCTATGCCGTCCAGCTCAACGCCCGCGAGGCCATGCACATGCTGGAGCTGCGCACCCAGCCGGCCGGGCACCCCGAGTACCGGCGGGTGTGCCAGGAGATGCACCGCCTGATCGCCGAGCAGGCCGGCCACCGGCTGGTGGCGGAGATGCTCCGGTTCGTCGACCACGCCACCTACGACCTCGAGCGCCTCGAGGGCGAGCGTCGGGCGGAGGCCCGGAGGCTCGCCCGGGGCTAGACCGCCGGCCGGGCACCCCGAGTACCGGCGGGTGTGCCAGGAGATGCACCGCCTGATCGCCGAGCAGGCCGGCCACCGGCTGGTGGCGGAGATGCTCCGGTTCGTCGACCACGCCACCTACGACCTCGAGCGCCTCGAGGGAACGCACCCATGTCGTGCGGACCGGCGAGAACCTGACCCGGATCGCGGCGGCGACGGGCGTGAGCGTCGGCGATCTCGTTCGCCTCAACCACCTGCGCGATCAGAACCGGATCGTCATCGGCCAACGGCTGGTGCTTCCCGCGCCGGACCCTCCGCCCAAGCCCCTGCCCGCCCGCCTCCTGCGCCATCCCGAGCGCCTGGCCTTCCGACCGAGCTTCCGGCACTGGGCCCGCGCGTACGGGACTCCTCCCGACCTCCTGCAGGCGCTGGCCTGGGTCGAGTCGGGCTGGCAGGTGCACGTCGTGTCGCGCACCGGCGCGGTCGGCATCGGCCAGCTCCAGCCGGCGACAGTGGCGTTCGTGTCCCAGGTGCTGTTCCACCTCCGGCGACCGCTCGACCCCCACGACCCCGACGCGAACATCCGCATGAGCGCCCGCTTCCTACGCCTGCTCCTCGACACCCACGCCGGCCACGCCGACCAGGCGGTGGCCGCCTACTACCAGGGATCGGCGTCGATCAGCCGGATCGGCCTCCTCACCGAGACCCGCCAGTACGTGGCCACCGTCCTGGCGTACCGCCCGTTCTTCGCCGGCTGAGGCGGGAGTTACACCCTTGTAATTGTCCCACCCGGCTGGGATGCTGGGAGGGTGCGGAGCACCACCCTCGACGCAGCCGCCGCACGCCTGGCGGAGCTGCTCACCATTGGCGGAGGCGGCTTGGCCGACGGCGCGCACGGCGACCTCGAGTTCGAGCCCGAGATCGACCTGCGACCGCTCGAGCGGCGCGTGCCGCCGGCCGACGTGTGGGCCGTCGACGGGGGACAGGCGCTGGTGGCCGACGCCCGCTGCCTCCAGCTGATCGTCACGCGGGCGTCGCGCGTCCGTTATCGCGACGGTGCCTGCGTGCTCGAGGACGAGGGCGACCTGCGGGCCCACCTCCTCGGCGGCATCGAAGGACGCACCGCGGTCGAGGCACTCGAGCTCGGGCTCGCCGCCGACACCGCGATCGACGTCAACCTGCTGCGCGATCGCTGGGAGTGGGACGCGGTCGCGCGCAGCATCGACGAGTGCGAGCGCGGGGGCCTGGTGCTCGTCGACGGCGACCTCCAGCCCGACTGGCGCATCCCGTCCTCGTTCATGGCCGATCTGCTGGCGCGCGCGGAGCAGCGCGGCGTGCTCGTCGCCGGCGTCACCAAGCATTCGTCGCTGTCGCGCGGCGGCGCGCCGCTCCTCGGGCAGCTCGAGCGCGAGGCGGCCGAGGCGCTGGGTGGGCGCTCCACCTGGTGGGCCCGCGTGGCCCACACGCGCCACGATCTCGGCGGCTTCCAGGTGCTCGTCGCCCGCCTCGACCCCGACGCCCGTTTCGCGTTCCGGGTCGACCTGCCGACGACGGCCGACGCGGCGGCCGCACTGGGCGCCCTCAGCGCGCTGAGCGACGACGCCGCCTTCCCCGGCTACCCCTACCCGCTCACCGTCGCCGACCGGCTGGCCGCCTGCCCGCCCTGGCTGCGCGCCGACGTGCGCATGCAGCTAGACGAGCTCTTCGACCTCGCAGGCGTTCCCTTCGACGTCCGCGAGCGCGCGTTCGCCGACCGCCACGACCTCATGGAAAGAGCCTGATGCACACGACACACACGCGGGGACGGTTGTTCGGCAAGAACGTGCTCGAGGGCGTGTTCCGCGCCGCGCCCGACGAAGACCTGTTCCTCGGCGAGATCCTCGTGGGCGTCGACGACGACACGGGCCGGCGCTACCTGTTCCGCGTCGTCGACGTCACCTACGGCACCGAGCACCGCGAGCCCGGCTGGGCAGAACGTGTGGCGGGCACCCTGCTCGCCGACGACACGCGCGACGAGGCGGGCCTGCACCCGCTGCACGAGCAGTCGCGCCGCACCTACCGCGTCGCCACCTGCCGCTGCCTCGGCTACCTCACGCCGGGCCTCACCGAGTTCCGCAAGCCCAAGAGCCTGCCCACGCAGTTCTCGCGCGTCGTCGCGCCCGAGCCGGCCGACTTCGACTTCCTGCGCACGCGCATGGGCGACCTGCCCGTTGGGCACCTGCGCAGCGGCGAGACCGTGGTCGACTTCGAGGTGGGCATCCCCGGCGAGAGCCTGGCCAGCCACGTCGGCGTCTTCGCGACCACGGGCATGGGCAAGTCCAACCTCATGAAGGTGCTCGCCGGCGGCGTCATGTGCCGCCAGGGCCGCTACGCGCTGCTCCTCGTCGACCCGCACGGCGAGTACCGCCGCGAGCTCACCCGCCACCCGTGGGCGGGCGACCGCCTCCGCACCTACGCGGCGCGCGACCTTCCTGGCACGTCGCGGCTGCGCGTGAGCCTCGCCGAGCTCACGGTCGACGACCTGCGCACCGCCTACGAGTGGAGCCACCCGCAGGAGGAGGCGCTGTGGGAGCTCGAGCGCCACTACGGCGCGCCCGACCTCCGGTGGCTGCTCGACTTCGCCCGCGTCGACGACCTGCCCGCGTTCCGCGACGTCGAGCTGAGCGGCCGGATCGCCCTCAACACGCTCCAGGTCGTCCACCGCCGGGC